>JBGSWI010000136.1:0-20839 GCA_041752515.1 Leptolyngbyaceae cyanobacterium
GCGGCACTGTTGACCGAGTAACTGCCGCAGCGCATCATATAAGCGAGGGGTTTCTTCCATAGGGATGTCTGGTGATGTGGTAATCCCCAGAGTACGTGGATTTGACCCCTCCTTTGAGGAAATGTGTCAGTCAGCCAGGGCGATCGCCACTTTATTTCGCCTCAAAGCCGATCAAAAAGGCATCACCTTTCTCTATGAGCCGCTCACGCCACTTCCTATCGCCATTCGAGGTGATGAGCACCGCCTCTACCAGGTTTTGATCAACCTGCTCGGCAACGCCATCAAATTTACTGATCAGGGCGGGGTCGTCCTCAAAGTTGGGACGGTTGCCCAGGCTTCATCCACTCGCATCCGCTTTCAAGTTGAAGACACTGGTATTGGTATTGCTGCTGAACATCTACAAGATATTTTCCAGCCGTTTCATCAAGTGGGCGATCGCGATCGGATGATCGAGGGAACAGGGCTAGGGCTTGCCATTAGTCGAACTCTAGTGGAGATGATGGGCAGCACTATTACAGTGCAAAGCACCAAAGGGACAGGAAGTTGTTTTGCCTTTGAGCTAGACTTTGCCGGTGTTGATCATTGGCAGGAAAAAGCTCCACCCCAAATACCTGAAATTATTGGCTATCAAGGCAGCCGCCGTCGAGTGTTAGTGGTAGATGAGCGATCGACCAATCGGGCTGTTTTAGTGCAAATGCTTACTCCTTTGGGGTTTGAACTAGCAGAGGCAGAAAATGGGCAAGATGCTTTAGAAAAAGCGGCTCAGTTTCAGCCGGATGTTGTTTTTATGGATTTGGCGATGCCAATCATGGATGGCTTTGAAGCGACTCGCCACCTGAGGCGATCGCCTCAGTTTCATAACACGATCATCATTGCTGCATCGGCTAGCGCCTTTGAACACGATCAGCAGGCAAGCCTCAGCGTCGGCTGCAATGCCTTTTTGCCTAAACCAATTCTCTATCAAACTCTGCTGGATACTCTCAAAAATCTACTCGCCCTAGATTGGTTATATAAACTCGATCCCACCCCGCATTCTGCACCCCAAAAACCGACTTTTGAATGCTCTATTCCATATTCTGCACTTCCTAGCCTAGAAGTTTTAGACAATCTGATTCACCTTGCCCGGATGGGGGCTGTGTTAGAAATTCAAGAACACGCCCAACAGCTTGAGCAAACGCTGCCTCACGCTGCCGCTTTTTCAGCGCAGATTCGGCACTATGCGGAAACCTTTCAGGTACAACACCTGCAAGAGTTTCTTCGGCAATGTCGAGAGAGGGTAGGGGCAGGGGGCAAGCATGAATCTGAAACTTGAAGCCTCGACTAATTGCGGTTCCCGCAATTAGTCGAGGCTTTTTCAAGTCTCTAAGAGCGTTTTCTAGCGGTAGTTTCAAGGCGAAAAGTATTCTTAAAAAACAGCGCTGGACTAAATTTGGACTAGATTTTCAGAGTGCTAACTTTTGACGATCGCGCCAAAATCTGCCAGCACCCGCGCATGATTTCGCAACACGCCCAGTAAATTCAAACGATTTTGCTTGACGGCTGGATCGGAATCCATCACCAACACACTGTCTTCTCCATCAAAAAAGCTGGCAACCGTCGGTGCAATTTGACCCAATAAGTCAATTAGCGTTGGATAGTTCCTCGCGCCATGCATAATTTGGTTCACCTGGCTCAGAGCATCAAACAAGGCTTGCTCTGATTTTTTTTGAAACAAAGTGGATTTTACAACGGCGGTTGGATCAAGCTGTTGCGTATCCAAATTGCCCTGAGCCGCCAGCCGAGAAGCCCGGTTAACGGTTTCGTAGATGGTTGCCAGAGTGCCATCATTGCGAATGGACTGAAGGAACACCGCGCGATCGCGCACTTCTAGCAAATCGGTTAGCGATCGCTGAGTATATTCCAAGTCATTTTCCCCCAGCACCGCATTCACCAGGTCATAATCAATCGGGCGATCGTCCTGGAGCAACGTGCGAATCCGCTGCAAGAAAAAATCTTGCAGTTGTTGCTTCAGTTCTGCCACGGGCACCTTTAATACGGCTCCAAACGATTCAGCAAAATCAGCAATAGTTTGATCGAGTAATAGCGCCAGATTAATCGGCAAGTTTGCTGACCAAACGATATTGACGATCGCATTCGCCGCCCGACGCAGCGCAAACGGATCAGATGAACCCGTGGGAATCATCCCTAGACCAAAAATGCTGACCAAGGTATCCAAGCGATCCGCCAAGCCCACCAACTGCCCCGTTGTCGAACCGGGCAATGCATCCCCAGCGCCACGCGGCAGATAATGTTCAAAAATTGCATCCGCCACCGCTTTCGGTCTGCCCGATACCAGCGCATATTTTTGCCCCATCACACCTTGCAATTCTGGGAACTCACCCACCATCTGCGTCACCAAATCCGCTTTGCACAGCAGCGCCGCCTCTTCCACCCAGCGACGATTCGTTCCACGTTCGCGAAGCGTCTCCGTAGCTCTTGCTTCCCGCAGGGTAGGAGAATCCCGAAGGGAATCGCCCACTTCCATTGAGAGTTGATCCAAAATATGCCCTGCCACTCGACCAATGCGATCCACCTTTGCCCGCACCGATCCTAAATCTTGCTGAAACGTGACGGTTTCTAGCTTGGGTAAGTAATCTTTCAACGGAATCGCGCGATCGGCATCAAAGAAAAACTTGCCATCTGATAATCGCGCCCGAATCACCCGCTCATTTCCCTTGGCAATCCGGCTGGCTTGACTCGGATCGCCATTAGAAATCGTAATGAAATAAGGCAATAGTTCGTCCGAGTCTACCTGCTTCAGCACGGGAAAATAGCGCTGATGACTTTCCATTTCTGTAGTAATCACCTCCGTGGGCAGTTCCAAAAACTCCGCATCAAACTTACCCACCACAGGCGACGGATACTCCACCAAATTGGTCACTTCTTGCAGCAGCGCTGGATTGATTACCGCCACTCCACTCACCGATGCCGCCGCCGCTTGAATCTGCTGCTGGATCAAATCGTGGCGTTTTTCACGCTCAACTTGCACAAAAGCACTCTCTAAAATACGCACATAGTCGTTCGCGTGGGTGATGTTAATCGGATTGGGATGCAGCACCCGATGACCTTGAGAAACGCGATCGCTATGGCATCCTTGTGAACCATTCACCAGGGCGATCGGCAGCACCTGATCATCCAGCAACGTCACCAACCAGCGAATGGGGCGAGGAAACTTCAGGTCTCCGTCTGCCCACCGCATAAACCGTTTGCCTTCTAGCTTCGTAATCCACTCTGGCACCAGCGTCTTTAAAATATCAGCGATCGCCTGACCCGCGATCGTTTTACGCATAAACACAAAGTCACCCTTCTCCGTCGGACGCACTTCCAAATCCGCCACGGCAACTCCCTGCTTTTGGGCAAACCCTACTGCCGCCTTCGTGGGCTTGCCATCCTCAAAAGCCGCCTGTGCGGGAGGACCTTTCACCTCTTCCTCTTGATCGGGCTGGCGCTCTGGCAATCCCCAAATAATCACCGCCAGTCGGCGCGGAGTGCCAAAATATTCAATCTGTTTTGGGGTTAGGCACCGCTCAGCCAGATCGTTAGGAATGCGAGATCGCCATTGCTCCAACGCCTCATCCACAAATCTTGCTGGCAATTCTTCCGTTCCAACTTCCAATAAAAATGTCGCCATGACTAACCCTAAAATGCCAGATTTCGTTCAACCAAATCTTTACCAGTGTACCGCTAGCAAAGAAATAGTCCAGACCATACGCGGCGCAATAATGGAGGGCGATTGACGACTAGGGCAGCGGGGCAGGCACCCAACCACCCACAAGACTAGGGCGAGTTACAGGAGGCGTAAACAACCGTTGAAAAGAGGATTTGCGATCTTGCAACGGCTCATTGCTCAAATTCCACATCGTTTCATAGAAGAAAAAGGACATCCCCGAAAAACCGCGATCGCGCGCAATTTGAACTTTCTGTTCAATAATACTCATTGGCATGGGCTTGTTTTTCAGCCCCGTTAGAACTCCGATCGCCACAGGAATTTGCTTTTTTGCCTCTTGCACTTCAGGCTGCATCAGATCCGAAATAAATCCGGTTGGGTCGGTGCGATAGGCTTGCAGCAAAATTTCTTCCACATAGCCCAAACGTCGCCAAGTTGTCCAATCCTGTAGATAGTTTTCATAAGAAAAAGTTTGCGAATTAGGCGACAAAGAAACCGTGGCATAGGGTTTTCGGGCTTTAATGACGGCAAACACACGTCCCATAAATTCAGTGATTTTATTCGCCCGCCAGCGGAGCCATTGAGGATCTTTGGCATTCACAGGCGGCTCTTTGCCAGGGTTCTCTTTTTTGTAGAGATCCACAGTATAAGCATCGTAGCCAAACTCGGAAGGTAGCCCCATATGATCATCAAACTGAATCCCATCTACGCCATAGTTAGAAACAATCTCGTCTACCAAATTCAAAATGAACTGCTGCACTTCAGGTTTAAAAGGGTTGAGCCACACGCGATCGTATTCACCTTCCTTCCACACCTTCGAGCCATCTTTGCGTTGGGTCAACCACTGCTGATTGCGTTTCACCAGTTCAGAATCCGCAGGAGCCATAAAGCCAAACTCAAACCAGGGCATAACGGCGATATTATTTTGCCGCCCTAGCTGCACCAGTTCAGCCAACGGATCACGCCCCCGCAAACCGGGTTCCCGTGGGTCGATCGCATCCCCCGTAGCCTGCCGCATCACCGGACTGGGATAGAGCGTGTAGCCCCAATTCCACACAACCGGATAAACCGTATTGAATCTGAGCCTTCCCAGTTCTTCAATCGTGCTGCGAAGTAGTTGAGGATTAAACAAGACCTGACTATCAATATTAGTCAGCCAGACTCCCCGAATTTCTTGGGTCGGAAAGCTGGGCTGAGGTAATGGCGGCAGTGGTGGACGAGGGCTAGGATTTGGAATTACGGGCACCACCACCGGAAACCCAACGGGAGTGCCATTACCTGTCCCCGGCTTAACTACCACAGGCGGCAAAGGCTTAGAGGAACGCACACTAGCAATAAATTGAGTCGGCACCAATGCCGTTGTAGTGGGCATTGCTTGGCAGATCGCTCCCGCGAGTTCAGCGCGCGTAATGGGTTGATTAGGTTTAAACCGTTTAGGGTCAGGCTGATTGATAATGAAGCGATTTTCTAAAGCGGCGGCAACCGACGCTCTGGTGTAGTCTGGCACCATTCTGCCGTCTTTGAAGGCGGCTCTTAGATCCTTAGATTCGGGTTGCTTGGCGGTGTAGCGTAACCCGGCTGCCAATCCACCAAAAGCTTGCGATCGCGCCATCCAATCACCGGGTCTAAACTGATCGCGCCCTTCTCCTAACCAAAAGCCAGCTTGCTGAATATATTGGATCGCTTTACCATTCGGGTGATTAGAACGCACATCTCGAAACGCGATCGCTTTTTGACGTTGGCTCATCCCTGGAAACGCCCGCTGCACCAGTGCGGCATACTCTGCCCGCGACACGGTGGCACTAGGGCGAAACAACCCATTTGAATCAGGAACCACAATTTTTTGGTCTGCCAGCGCAGTCATGCATTGCTGTGACCAGTGCCCTTGCAAATCGCTACCCTGAGATTGAGCCGCCGCAGGCGATTGAAGAGTCACCAGTCCCAAAACTGACCCCAAAGAGGTGAGGGGTAAAACCAACCATGCAACCGTAGATTGCCAACGATAATACTTAGACATAGATGCAGGGTTCTCAGAACGTCATGCTTTACCCAAACTCAGGTAAGAGCAACCGCTCAGGAAAATTTCGCCCCTACATAGATTATTTTGAAGATTATCTTGAATTAAGTTTATTGGGCTTCTTCACTCCTAAATTTGCCACGCTGGGTAAAATCTTCTGGGCGTAGACTGGAGACAAAATCGCGAAACTCTTGCCGCTCAGCTTCATCGGCATCGCGATCGACCGGAATTGAAGCATCGGCAATCACTTCCTCCAGCACCCAAATGGGGCAATTTGTCCGCAGCGCTAAAGCGATCGCGTCACTCGGACGAGCATCAATTTCTTTTTTCACATCCCCTTGAACCACCGTCAGCGATGCATAAAAGGTGTTGTCTTGCAAAGAATGAATCACAATCCGTTCGAGAGTCATGTCCCACGCCTCTAGCATATTAACGAACAAATCATGAGTGAGCGGGCGAGGAGGTGCCTGATTTTCGATCGCGTTAATAATCGCTTTTGCCTGGTCGTTTCCGATGTAGATAGGCAGCGCTCGGCGGTCGGTAGAATCTCTCAAAAGCACAATCGGACTGCGTGTGACGGCATCCAATGCAATTCCAGCGACTTTCATTTCAATCATCGTCTTAGCCTCTAGAACACCTGAAACGAACTCTAAACCAGCAGAGAAACAACCAAAGGAACTCTAATTTAATCCATTCTCGATCATAAGAGGAGCAAATAACTTGCTGAGAAGCCCGCAGAGGAGTAACAGTCTAAAAATTCTGTCGAAAGCTTGATTCACTTTGTCAATTTTTAGTAGCCTTGAATCTGCGCCTGTCATGCCGAGTAGACCAGTTATACAATAGCGGTATCTCCATGACATTTAGTATGCCCTGATTGATGCCCAAATCCCATGGATTCATGCGCTAATTTTTGTGTTTACAAAACCCTCACACTCTGCGGGAGGTTAAGCATATTGCATAAATCACGGAATCTCAGTTCAAAGTTGCCGGACTATTCATATCCATGTTTACAGGATTAATTCAAGGGTTGGGAACTTTGCAGCCCATCGAGTCCGATAAGTTACAAATCACCTGTTTACCTCAAACAGCCGGACTGATCATCCCCGATCTCGCTCTGGGTGACAGTGTGGCGGTTGATGGGGTCTGTCTGACCGTTGTGGATATTTTGCCACAGGGGTTTATTGCCGTAGCATCGCCAGAAACCCGCGATCGCTCTACGCTCGGATCTTCTGCTCAGTACGTCAATCTGGAAACCTCCTTAAAAGTGGGCGGCAAACTGGGCGGGCACTTTGTTACCGGTCATGTAGACGGTACGGGGACGCTCAAATCTTCAGTTCAAACTGCCACTTCTTGGGAAATGACCTTTACTACCGCCTCCGCTCAAGTTTCCCGCTACATCCTTTCTAAGGGCAGCATTGCGGTTAACGGAATTAGCTTGACGGTCGCTGATTGCACCCCCGAAGGCAATTGTTTTACAGCAGCCGTCATTCCTCTGACCTACGCCGAAACTAACCTGCAATATCTCGTTCCCGGTAGCTTAGTGAATTTGGAAGGGGACATTTTAGGGAAATATGTCGAAAAATTCCTGCGATCGGGGAGTGCCCCTCCGGATCTCAGTTGGAATAGCCCAGAACCTGCGCGATCGCCAGAAAACATGACCTCAACCTTTTTAGCGGAGCATGGCTATCTGTAAAATAATGACTATCCGTAGAACAAAAATTGGAGTCTTTACAAAACGCCCTCAACTCCAGCATTAACTTGGGTCGATTGAGGGAGGGCTTGGGCAAAGTCTAGCGATCGCACCAATTGGGCAAGGGCATATTCCAACTGGGTGCCTGCATCGAACGCCACCCAGCCTTCCGTCGTCAGTTGGCGAAACTCAAAATGCAGGTGAGGTCCAGTCGAGTTCCCCGTACTGCCAACGCGACCAATCACATCGCCCTGCTTAACAACTTCTCCAGACTGCACGAAAATTTCTGACAAATGCGCATAGAGAGTTTGCGCAGTGCCCCGATTATGCTCCAGCGCCACAGCTAGCCCGTAGCCCCCCAGCAAATCCGCCAGCACGACTTGTCCCGCATAGGCTGCCAAAACAGGCGTACCCATAGGAGCCGCTAGATCAGTGCCGCTATGAAACCGAGCATCGCCGCTAATCGGATGCACCCGCCAGCCAAACAAGGAGGAAATTGCAGCGGGAATCGACAGCGGAAACAGAAGTTGGATATTGCCGTTTCCCAGTTTGGCAGGCGGACGCATCGTGCGACGATAATAATCTTGAAGTGAAGGAGCGCTCGGCTTTAACCCAGTGACAGTCGAAAGTAAAGTGCTAGCCTGAACAGCGGGAAGGTTGGATAACTGCCGGGTAGCCGCCATGCCGCTTGCCGTAGACCTTTGCGCTGAGTTGAGGAGTGGTCTGGCAGGGTTGCCTCTAGAGTTTTCACCACATAGCCCCTCAGGCAATTGACCCGATCGCACCGTGGCTTGGCAACCCGACGATCGCTCCGAAAAAATGATAGTGCTGGGCGCGGCATAGGGTTCAGCAGCACGGCTAGGAGGTGCGGCAGCATCAGGAGCCGTAGAACTCGGCGGTTGATAGCTCGGCGGTTGATAACTCGGCACGGCTGGAGAGGGAGCCGAAAACTCACTGGGAAACGATTCAGGAGCCGCTGGCGCGGTCACCGGAGCGATAGGAGCCGTTTCTACAGGAGCCAGAACCGGTTGCGAAGGTGCGGCTGAGAAAGGATCACTTATGGAAGATTGCGCGATCGCCATTCCGCCACTCAGGGCACTCACGCCGCCCACCCAAGCGATTCCTTGCATCAGCCAAAAGCGGCAGGTCGTTCGCTCAGGGGTAAATTTGCCCGTTTTTCGATCTGTCATTATTTGGACTCCAAGACAACACGCTCACACCAGACTGTCGATTCTCAAGGCTGCAAAGTTCCAATGCCGATGTGCAACCATCCGGTGTGCAACCATGCCACCCAACAGCCCAAATTGATTGTACCCGGCTTTCGTGAAACTTCTATGGCGTAATGGGAATAGGTTTAAATCCCTTTTGCGGTAGCGGTTTGAGCAGAATCTAACCAGGTTGGAGTTTGCCGCGATCGCCATGTCAATCAATAATCACAAGCGGCTACAGTAGCATAGACTCGCACCCTTGATAGCACATCACTTATGCATACCTGGCAGTGGCACACTTGGCATGATCTTCCTTATCTAACTTGCAGTGTTTTAGAGTCCTGGAAGCACGGCTTTTTTACCCAACAGTTTCACCCGCGCTTACCGGAAGACTTAACAACGCTTTTACATCCAACCGCTGACTCCTATCGAGTGAAGCAGATACACGGTAGCGTGATTCTCACCCCGTCTCAAATTAAAACAGAAACCCAGAGCAATGGGATCTCCCCGGCACTGCCCCCTGCCGATGGATTGGTTACAGAACAGGCAAATCAGGCAGTCTGGGTTTGTAGCGCTGACTGTACGCCCGTGCTGATTGCGGATCAAGCGACGGGACAGGTTGCCGCCGTTCATGCAGGATGGCGGGGAACAGCCCAAAAAATCGTGCCTGAAGCGATCGCCCGATTGCAGGCTCAGGGCAGTCTCTTGAAAAACTTGCGAATTGCCATGGGTCCCGCGATCGCAGGAGAAATCTATCAAGTATCTGAACAAGTGGCGGCACAAGTAGGCGCAACGATCGCCCCGCTGAATTTAAGCAACCTGCCAGACGCGATCGCCCATTTACGCCAAATGCCACACGCTCCAGTATTCGATGACCCCGAACCCGGACGAGCACGGCTAGATGTGCGCCAAGTCAATGCGCTTCAGCTAACCCAACTTGGCATCCACCCAAGCCAAATCGCGATCGCGCCCCATTGTACCTATCAGGAACCTGCCTATTTCTTTTCCTACCGCCGTAGCCGTGAAAAGAAAGCTCAATGGTCGGGAATTGTGAGTAAACAAGCCTAGCGAGGGGTGATTGCTACACAGTAACCTTAATATTTTTGATCTAAAAATTTACATCCTCTGCCAGTTAAAACCATAGTCTTTCTACAAAACTCCACCTAACAAGAAATAGAGAAATTTCTATAGGAAACATTGTTATTTTCGAATGTGGAAAAACAAACTACGTCACTGGAGTTAGCGTACAGTTGAAAATATCAAAATTAAATTATTTTCTAAGCTGAAAACTAATTGAATAATTTTCAAAACAGCTTAGCTGAGAATTTTTTTGAGAAAAATATCATCATCTCCAGGCTTGAATACCCCCCGTTTATTTAGGATGGGTGTTTTTTTATAAGCGCTTAGTTTACAGATTCATTTCCTACTCTTGGTTTACTTTTTCATTCACTATTTATGGCAATCACCAATCTAATTCGGTTCAACAATCTCCGGGGCGATGTTTTTGGCGGAGTCACGGCAGCGATCGTGTCTTTGCCCTTGGCTCTCGCCTTCGGCGTTGCTTCTGGGGTGGGTCCCCTTGGTGGGCTATATGGGGCAGTTTGTGTTGGCTTTTTTGCAGCTTTATTGGGTGGCACCCCCACGTTGATTTCAGAACCGACTGGCCCCATGACCGTAGTGATGACGGCGATCGTTGCAGGGCTGACCGCGAGTAACCCAGAAAATGGTTTGGCAATGGCTTTTACCGTTGTCATGTTGGCGGGGCTATTCCAAATCATTTTTGGCATATTCAAACTGGGAAAATATGTCACTCTAATGCCCTACAGCGTCATCTCTGGCTTCATGTCTGGGATTGGAATCATCCTAATTATTCTGCAAATTGCACCTTTTTTGGGGCAGCCCGCGCCCAAAGGAGGGGTGCTGGGCACCTTCCTGGCGATTCCGCAGTTGATTGCAAATGCCAACCCGCCAGAAGCCGTTCTGGGCTTAGTGACGGTGGCGATTATTTTTTTCATGCCTAAAAAGCTGAAGCGGTGGGTGCCGCCCCAATTGGTGGCGTTGATCGTGGGTACGGTGATTTCTTTAACCCTGTTTCAGGGAGTGGATATTCGACGAATTGGCGAAATTCCTATTGGGCTACCGCCCCTACAACTGCCGACGTTTAGTCCTGGTCAGGCAACCACAATGGTTATAGATGGAGTGATGCTGGGTATGTTGGGTTGTATCGATACCCTTCTAACAGCAGTCGTCGCAGACAGCCTGACACGAACCGAGCATAATTCTAATAAAGAGTTGGTGGGGCAAGGAATCGGCAATATTGTCTCTGGACTGTGCGGCGGTTTGCCCGGTGCGGGTGCCACCATGGGAACGGTGGTTAATATCCAGACTGGCGCAACGTCTGCATTATCTGGTTTGACGCGGGCGCTGGTGCTTCTGGTGGTAGTGTTAGGAGCCGCGACCCTAACCGAACCGATTCCAATGTCCGTGCTAGCGGGGATTGCTCTCAAGGTGGGAATTGATATTCTCGACTGGAGTTTTTTGAAGCGATCGCACAAAGTTTCCGTCAAGGGTTCCGTGATCATGTATGGGGTGCTGTTTTTAACCGTGTTCGTCGATTTGATTGTGGCAGTAGGGGTAGGAGTGTTTATTGCCAACATTCTCACGATTGAGCGCTTGAGTGAGATGCAGTCTTCAGATGTGAAGCTAATTTCTGATACTGATGATGATGTTCGGCTGACCGATGAGCAAAAGCAGCTTTTAGACAAAGGACAGGGGCGTGTCTTACTGTTTTGTTTGAGTGGTCCAATGATTTTTGGTCTGTCTAAGGCGATCGCTCGCGAACACAATGCCATGAAAGATGCAGATGCACTGGTGGTAGACCTAACAGAGGTGCCCTCAATGGGGGTGACGGCTTCGCTGGCGATCGAAAACGTGATTCGGGATGCCACCGACCGAGGCTTACAGGTCTATATTGTGGGAGCAAGTGAAAAAATTCAGCGCCGCTTACAGAAATTAGGACTATTTGACCTGATCCAATCAGAGCAGATATTACGCGATCGAACCACCGCCTTGCAGCACGCGGTTGAGCATATGCATCTCAAAGAACTATCAGCATAAGTCATCGAGATCATTGGATTTAAGCAAGGCGACCCTGGTCAGAAGCTTTCCTGTCCTCGATTTGGTCGCCTTCTCTATTTCCATTAGAACTGGTGTCTACTACTTATGCATCATTCGTCATTTGCCATTTGCCATTTGCCATTTGCCTAATTTTTGGCTCCCGCCACCTATTTTCAAAAAAGCCTTGTCAAAATGAGCTACTTATCGGTACTATAAGAAGCACGTTGTAATCCTCAGTAGCTCAGTGGTAGAGCGATCGACTGTTAATCGATTGGTCGCTGGTTCGAATCCAGCCTGGGGAGTTTTTCACAAAGTTCATATTACAGAATGGGTCGTGGAGGCTCAGTTTGCAGCATTTGATTGAGAATTTTTGCTCCAATGACAATGTTCAAATGTCAATAGATCGGCAACCAGCCACCCACGCTCATCAGTCCTTTGCCCACTATTGGTCGCTTGATCCCGCGATCGCGTTTCTCAATCATGGGTCCTTTGGAGCGTGCCCGATTGCAGTTTTAGAACAGCAGCAGCAGTATCGGCAGCAAATGGAACGGCAGCCACTCCAGTTTTTGGGAGTTGATATTGAGCCATTGTTGGATGAAGCAAGAGAGACTCTCGCAGGTTTTGTGGGCGCTAATGCAGCGGATCTCGTGTTTGTGCCGAATGCGACGACGGGGGTGAATGCAGTGCTGCGATCGCTCAAGTTTCAGCCTGGGGAGGAATTGTTAACCACCAATCACGAGTACAATGCTTGCCGCAATGCACTGAACTATATTGCTGAGCGCGAAGAATTAGAAATTGTCGTTGTAGACATTCCATTTCCACTAACCTCTTCTAGCCAAATCTTAGAAGCCGTAGCAGCCAAAATTTCTAGCCGGACTCGGCTAGCGTTGCTCGATCATGTCACCAGTCAAACGGGGCTAGTGTTTCCCTTAGCTGAACTCATCCAAGAATTTAACCAGCGCGGCATTGAAACCTTAATTGATGGTGCCCATGCGCCAGGGATGATCCCGCTGAATTTGCGCGAGTTAAATGCCAGTTATTACACTGGCAACTGCCACAAATGGCTTTGTTCGCCGAAAGGAGCAGCGTTTTTGGTTGTAAGGCGCGATCGCCAGCCCGAAGTGCGCCCCCTAACCATCAGCCACGGTGCCAATGCTGATCGCCCTAACCGGAGCCGCTTTCACCTAGAGTTTGATTGGATGGGAACCGACGATCCGACTGCCTATCTCTGTGTTCCTACAGCCATTCAGTTCATGGGCTCACTGCTACCCGGCGGTTGGGCAGAAATAATGGCAACCAATCGAGCCTTGGCGATCGCGGCTAGAGAGACCCTCTGCGATGCGCTCGATCTTCCCCTGCCCTGCCCCACCGACATGATCGGCTCCCTTGCGGTAGTACCGCTTCCCGATGGAGACTGGCAAAAATTGCATAATGCATTGCTCAAAGAGTATCAAATTGAAGTGCCCATCATTCCGTGGGGGCAACCGATGAATCGGCAAGTTCGCATTTCTGCTCAAATTTATAACCACCTCGATCAATATGCGTATTTAGCCGCTGCGATCGTCGAATTACTAAAACACGAACAATCTGAAACAACGCATCAGATTATTACAAAGAAACAATTAACCCAATAAATGTTCAAGTAAAGTTGCATTTCTTTGAAAATAAACTTGATACCCCTTAAAAGTTCGCAAATAGTTGAATCTATGCAGCTTCAAACCCTTTTTGGTATCAAAAAACATTCGTCAGAACACTTCAGTTCCAGTGAAAGTACTATAAGTATACTTTCGACAGATTGCTATCTCTAAATTCTTTTCTTATCTTAAAGACTGGACGGCTGAAGCTCTAAGCCTATAGATTCTGACTGCTCATCGCAGCATTTCACTTTAATAAAAAACTTTAAAAGGTAGCTATGATTACTTGCCCATGTTGCTCTGCCAAAGTGCTCCGTCATGCCCGTCATGGCTCAATTTACTGGTTTTGCCACCACTGCTGGCAAGAGATGCCTGACCTAGAATTAGAAATGGGGGTCAGTCCTGAGCAAAGTTTAGTCCCGTCTCATATTAAAACCTTAGCGACTATTACTCTTTGTTGAGTTCTAATCTCTAAGCGCTGGCACTTGTAGAAAATCATTTGTCGCGCTCCAATTTTACTGGATACCCATTAATGAGAATCTGCGTCAGGCACGCAGAAAACCACTATGTTTCAGTTCACTCCAATTGGGCGGCAATTTGAGGGCGGCGGCAATTTAAGCTCCCAGATTAAGTCCACTGAAATTCAGCCGTCAAGCAATCGCATCAACGCCTCTATATTCCTAAACGTTGATAGATTTGATCCAGGTTGCGGAGGTGATGCAGGGGGTCAAAGCAAGCGGCAATGTCGTCCGCTGAAAGCAGTGCCGTCACACGCGGATCTTGCTCGATTTGGGCGCGGAAGTTGCCGTCGGGTTTATTCCAGGCAGTGTGGGCGCAAGATTGGGCGATCGCGTAGGCTTCTTCCCGCTTCATCCCTTTTTCCACCAAGGTCAACATCACCCGCTGGCTAAATACGACCCCGCCATAGACGTTCATATTTCGGCTCATATTGTCAGGATAGACCAGCAGATTTTTCACTAAATCTGTAGTTTCCACCAGCATAAAGTGAGTCAGAATGCAGGCATCGGGCAGGGCAACCCGCTCTACTGAACTGTGGGAAATATCGCGCTCGTGCCACAATGCCACGTTTTCCAGCGCCGCCACGGCATACCCACGCACCAATCGCGCCATCCCGGTCAGTCGCTCAGAGCGAATTGGGTTGCGCTTGTGGGGCATGGCAGAGGAACCTTTTTGCCCTTTAGAAAAGAACTCTTCCACTTCCAACACATCGGTGCGTTGCAGGTTGCGAATTTCAACGGCGATGCGCTCAATCGAAGCGGTCAACAATGCCAGATGGTTAAAGAAATTGGCATGGCGATCGCGAGACACGACCTGAGTAGACGCGCAGTCGGGTTGCAGACCCAATTTTTGACAAGTAAGCGCTTCAATCTGCGGATCAACATTGGCGTAGGTGCCCACTGCACCAGAGATTTTGCCCACGGCAATATCGTTATGCAAATAGGAGAGGCGATCGCGATGACGCAACATTTCCGCCAGCCAACCCGCTAGCTTAAAGCCAAAGGTAATCGGTTCCGCGTGAATCCCGTGCGATCGCCCAATCATCACCGTATTGCGGTGCTGCTGCGCCTGAAACCGGATCGCCTGAATCACGGATTCAAGCTGGGTCAAAATCACATCCAGGCTAGCCATCATTTGCAGCGCCAGCGCCGTATCCAACATATCCGAACTGGTCATGCCGAGATGAATGTAGCGACCCACATCGCCCACATACTCATTCACATTCGTCAAAAAGGCAATCACATCATGCTTGACTTCTTTTTCAATCTCCAGCACTCGCTGCGGATCAAACTTTGCCTTTGCCTTAATTTCTGCCACCGCTTCCGCTGGAATGTAGCCCAGATCTGCCTGAGCTTCGCATACCGCGATCTCCACATCCAGCCAGGTTTTCAGCTTGTAATCGTCTGTCCACAAATTGCCCATTTCGGGCAGAGTATAGCGCTCAATCAAGGTTCGTGTCGCACAATACAACCGTCATATTCTACTGTAAGATTGTGTGCTGTGCGCGTAGCAGCCGACCTGCGCTAAAGCGATGAACCCCTTTATGCCCAATCCGAAGACATCAGACTTGAGCATCTGGATACCGTTCAAACAGGCGGTCTGATGCAGTGATAGTATCTTCGCAAATTCAAAGGCTCCGGTTTCAATGACTTTCCAATGTTTCTCCAGTGCTTTTATCATCCACTCCAGTTCTTCAAGGTGAGCTAATAGCCGGGGATTTTGTTCGTCCAAGATACTGAATAACTTAACAAAATAAGCATCAAGAGTGAGACGGTTTTGAGTTAGGAGTGTATTGATCGCGCTTGGCGATCGCAAACAGCCACACCAAAAATGTCAAGACTCCCGCCAAATAGAATGGATATTTATACGTATTAAAATCCGCTTGATTCACAATTAACCCGGCAATTACTGGACCGAATGCATTAGAAACGTTGAGATAAGAAGAATTTAACCCTAATACAGTTCCTTGAGTTTTTGCATCTGAATTTAGTGAAATTAGCGTTGTAATCATGGGCTGCACGAAAGAGTTAAACACCGAGAAAACTAAGCTAACCCCCACAAAGTAAACAATACTAGGAACTAATGGCATCACTACAAAAGAGATGCTGCGGGCAAGAATAGAAGCTAATAAGATGCTGACCAAGCTAACGTTCTTGACTAACAAAGGAATGGCTGCTGCCTGCATTAAAATTGCGATCGCGCCAAACATCACAAACATCAACGTCAGAGCTTGGCTAGACTGATCTAGCACGTTGATAAAGTAAGGCTGGAATGCAAACGTAAAGATCGTAAAGGTAGTACCAATCATAAAATTAATAATTAACAAAATACCCACCTTAGGAATCGCTAACCCTTTAATCAAATTTCCCATTCCAATATCAAAAATATTACTCGCTTTAGCTGCTTTCGTTTGCAATGTTTCTGGCAGCACAAAAACAGTAAGTAACAGCGATATCAACGCGCAAGCACTAGCGACTAAGAAGCCTGCTCCTAAGGAGAAATTCTGAGCGATCAAACTAATGACTGGACCCAAAATAAAAGCTAATCCGAAGGTGAGCGCGCTATAGATTCCAAATGCTTTTGCTCGATCTTGGGGCAAAATGATATCAGAAACAACCGCTTGAGCCACTGATGCATTGCCCCCAGTGATGCCATCCAGAAATCTTGCAAAAAAGAGAACTCCTGCGGTGCTAGCGGTGCCTGCCATTAGGTTGGCAATCACCGTGCCAGCTAAGCTGATGATTAAAAGGGGTTTGCGTCCAACGCGATCGCTCAACTTGCCAATCACAGGGGTTGCAAAAAACTGAGCCACAGAATAAATCGAAAATAGCAAACTCGTTTGAAAATCGGTCAAATTAAACTGCTTGCCATATAAATACAGAATTGGAATCAGAATTGTAAAGCTAAGCGAATTTGTGAAAGAAATTAAAGCAGTAATCCAAAACGTTCGGTTCATTGGGTAAAAACAGGTTGCAGAAGTCTAGATAGCAGTGGTCGCTAATCAACATCATCATGATCGCCTAGATTTGGCAAAATTGCGTCTTCCTCGCTTTTTTCTGGATTAGCCACAAATTCAAACAGGACGCGATCGCCACAGTCGATTGAGCAAGCCCACATTCCAGCAAACTCACCCGAAAGTTTATGCGTTTTCAGCATGGGATGGAAGGAATCTGCGGCGAGTTATTCCAGGATCTCTTCAACCTTGACAGATTTTGATGTTCGCTTTAATGATTTAGTCTGGATGATCACTGAGCGGACGATCGCCGCCTGCTCGACCGAGCTTCTCGCTCGTTTCTGTCCACGCTCTTGCTCTTCCCGCCTGACCTCGACTTTGAAACCTTTCGCGGGGGGCAAGCTGGAATTCTTCGAGGTTTCTTGGATTTCTTTTTCTGCAATCTTTGCAACTCTTCCCACAACACTAAAATCAACGCATCTTTTGCATCGTCTATCAGTTGCTTTAGATCGGGAAGTTCGTTTCTGGAGTTCTAGGATCGGTTCTGCTTCACCTGGCAACAGGGGAATGGGCACGGGTGTCATCTCGTTCCGTAAGCTGAAAGCATATTGAATTGTTGGGGTTGCCCAGCAATTTGCCTCAGCTAAATCTGATTGAGATTCTCTAGCGATTTATCAAGCATGAGTGGATTGAGATTAAGCCTTATTGAAGTTGCAAACTTTAGTCGAGTATGGGGAGGAAATGCTCAAAGAGTTCGGTGAAAACTATGTCATTAGTTTTGTCTAGCTACTTAGTAAACCTAGTCCCACTCCAGCTAGATAGATTGTACTTTCAGCATTCTCCAGCGGGACTTTTCTTGCAAGAACTTAGTTGCACATCGCGTTATTGCAGGATATTTTAAGCTCAGGATCTTTTCAAATTCTGCTGAGTTCTTTTGATTGGCTACATTGCACATGACTTCTAGCTCTGACTATCCATCACATCCTTACAGGATGACGCTTCGTCCGTCTCAGGTTTCGAGTTGCACTGCTCGTGTGGCGGTGATTGGGGCTGGCAACGTTGGCGCAACGTTGGCGCAGCGGCTAGCCGAAAAAAATATTGCTGATGTCGTGTTGCTGGATGTGGTGGAAGGTCGCCCGCAAGGCGTGGCGTTGGATTTGATGGAAGCGCGGGGCGTGGAACACCACGATCGCCAGATTATAGGCACCAGTAATTTTGCCGACACCGCCCATGCGGATGTGGTAGTGATTACTGCCGGATTGCCACGTCGCCCTGGGATGAGCCGCGATGATCTGCTGCTGACCAACGGCAAAATCGTGGCGGATGTCACCCGCAAAGTAATAGAACACTCACCCAGCGCCATCTTGCTCGTCGTTACCAATCCGCTGGATGTGATGACCTATGTTGCCTGGAAAGCCAGCGGATTGCCGCCGCATAAAGTGATGGGCATGGCAGGAGTGCTAGATTCTTCTCGGTTTCAGACGTTTATTGCGATGGAATTGGGCGTGTCGATTAATGACATTAATGCGATGGTGCTGGGTAGTCATGGGGATTTGATGGTGCCGCTACCGCGCTATTCCACGGTCAACGGCATCCCGATTGATCGATTTTTGGATGAAGCCGCGATCGCTCGGATTGTTGCCCGCACTCGCAATGGGGGCGCAGAAGTGGTGGAACTGCTAAAAACAGGCGGTGCCTACTATGCACCCGCGTCGGCGGTTGCGGTGATGGTCGAGTCAATCATTTTCAACCAGCCTCGTATTTTGCCGGTTGCCGCGTATCTGCAAGGTCAATATGGGCTAGAGGATATTTTTACTGGAGTGCCTTGTCGTTTGGGCTTTCAAGGAATTGAAAGCATCTTGGAACTAGAGTTAAGCCCACAGGAGCAAGCAGAGTTACAAACTTCAGCCGATGCCGTCCGGCAAAATTTGGCTCGGTTGATGCTGCTATTAAAGGAATGAAGATTGCCCCGGTGAAGGTCATAGTGAATCTTTGGGGTGAGGGCAAGTCTGGTGATCCCTGGGATGCTGATAAGAAGCGCGATCGCCGCCCGTACAAAGCACATTTTAATAGGAATGAATATGTCTGAGATTCAATCTGAGATTCAAAATAAGGTCGTGATCATTACGGGAGCCAGTAGCGGCTTGGGTGAAGCTACTGCTCATCGGTTGGCGGCGGCGGGTGCCAAGCTGATGCTTGCCGCCCGTCGGGAAGACCGCCTTAAGGATTTGGTGGCTGCGATCGCAAAAAAGGGGGGCACCGTTGCCTATCGAGTGACGGATGTGGCAAATCTCGCCCAAGTGCAAGCTTTAGCTGAGGCAACCTTAGAAACCTATGGGCGGATCGATGTACTGATCAATAATGCAGGTCTAATGCCGCTGTCTCCCCTTGATCAAATTAAGGTGAATGAGTGGGATCAAATGATTGATGTCAACATTAAAGGAGTGCTTTATGGCATCGCAGCGGTGCTGCCAATCATGCGCCAACAGCAGGCTGGGCACGTAATCAACGTCTCGTCTGTGGCAGGGCATAAGGTGTTTCCATCGGGAGCCGTCTACTGTGCCACCAAGTATGCGGTGCGGGCAATTTCTGAAGGGCTGCGATTAGAGTCAAAGGGGGAGATTCGGTCTACCAATATTTCTCCGGGGGCGGTTGCGACTGAGTTAACCCGCACCATCACCCATGCGGATACCGCCGCAGGGATGAGTCAGGTATATGACATTGCGATCGATGCGGATGCGATCGCCCGTGCCATTGCCTATGCCATTGAGCAACCCAGCGATGTAGATGTTAACGAAATTATCATCCGTCCCACTCGTCAGGACTTATAAACGGCAGCGATCGCAGCGCTAAAATCCTTTGAAGTGCAAGGTATAGCAGGCTGTAAGTGTAGAGTAGGCTCATCTCACTTTTTACGATCCTCCTAAATTATCCCTTCAAACGTTTTGGCTATGCAGCTTCGGCAACAAGTTGGTTTTTACCTAGAAGATTTTGAAACTCCCCTTGGCAAGGGGCTAAACCTAGGAATCACTGGGTTGGTATTGGTCTCTTCTGCCATTTTTGTTGCAGAAACCTATGTGCTGCCTAACGCGGTGCGATCGCTGCTTGAAACTGCGGATCAGGTAATTCTATATCTGTTTGCAGTGGAATATTTGGTGCGGCTTTGGTGCGCTGAAAACAAAGTGAAATACTGTTTCAGTCTTTACGCCCTGATTGATTTAGTGGCTATTTTTCCCTTATTCATCGGCGTGTTTGATATTCGATTTATCCGAGTTTTTCGCTGGTTTCGGATACTGCGCCTAATTCGGTTTTTGGAAGGCAAAACAATCGTAGGCTACGTTAGCCGTGAAGACAGTGCGATCGTCACTCGCATTATATTGACCTTATCCATCATCATCTTTGTTTTTTCTGGGCTGATTTATCAGGCAGAACATCCCAAAAATCCTGCAAAATTTGGCACCTTTTTGGATGCGGTTTACTTCTCCATTGCCACCATGACCACAGTTGGCTTTGGCGATGTCACTCCCATTACTGAATTAGGTCGACTTCTCACCATTTTGATGATTCTCACCGGAATCGCTCTGATTCCCTGGCAATTAGGCGATCTGATTCGCCGCTTAGTCAAAACTACCAACAAAGTGGATACGATCTGCCCCGGTTGTGCCTTAGCGTTTCATGATGCCGATGCTCAATACTGCCGAGCTTGTGGCACTAAACTCGCGCCAGGATGCTCCATTCAAAGCATTGGAAATTAGAGATAAGCATAGCAACGGATGGATAGGTTAGGACACACAGAGCCTTGAGAAGTAAGGAATAAGGGACAGTTATCGTCTCAGTCTTGCCTCATAATGTTTCTTTGTCTTGCAACTCAAAACTCAAAACTCAAAACTCAAAACTCAAAACTCAAAACTCAAAACTCAAAACTCAAAACTCAAAACTCAAAACTCAAAACTCAAAACTCAAAACTCAAAACTCAAAACTCAAAACTCAAAACT
>JBGSWI010000137.1:0-32373 GCA_041752515.1 Leptolyngbyaceae cyanobacterium
TAAAACGGACGATGAGGGCAGGTAAGACTGGTTCGCCAGCACAGCCCGTTGAAGCGTCAACCCCATTCAGCGACCGATCCCTATTCGTAGGTTGAGGCGTGGTGAGGAATCCCTGGGCATTTACGCCAGGGAGGATGTCAATGTTCCCCAATTAGCTCGAAAAAAACGCTGGGAAATGTTTTAAATAAACGATAGAAAATAGTATCTGTTTTCACACGTCACTCGGCGAATCGGTCTGATTTTGCCTAGTCTATAGCTTAGTCACTTCTTAAGTTTAATAGTGATAAGGCATTAAATAGCTGAGCCACTTGGGTTAAATTCTTGTTGCCTGGGCTTATTTCAACACCGCTCGAAAGATCGATGCCATTAGGATTTAAGGAGGTTAGAGCCTCTTGAATATTGCTGGGCGTTAAGCCACCTGCCAAAAACCAGGGAATGGGCGGGCAAAATTGTTGTAGTGTTGACCAGTCCAAAGTTTTGCCTGTGCCCCCGGCAAGAGTTGGATGGTAAGCATCTAAAAGTAAAGTATCGACGGACTGGTAATAACGATGGGTCGCTTCTAAAGCTGCTGTAGATTGAATGCGGAGTGCTTTGATCAATTCAATGCTTGGAAGTGCGTGACGCAGGCGATCGCACATTTCTAGGGTTTCGTCTCCATGAAGCTGTACTCCCGTTAAGCGCCCAATAGCGACGGTTTGGCAAATTAATTCTAGATCTGCATTGACGAACACCCCAATGCGATCGCATTGGGGTGTGCCAGTTTCTAAATGGATAGGCAAATGGCTGACGATGGCTGCAATCTGTTGAGCCGTTACATAGCGAGGAGAAGAGGGCGCACAAATAAAGCCTAAAGCCGTTGCGCCTAATTGGGCGATCGCGCGTCCTTGCTGGAGTTGTGTAATGCCGCAAATCTTGATTCGTAAACTCATGAAAAAATCTCAGTATGCCAAAGCTAAACACGAAATCCAGGTTTTACCGATACTTTTTGTTTGTATCAAAACATAAATCTATTCATTAATTGATTTAAACAAATAAACCTTCTTTGCAATTTGCTCTCGCATAGATTCCTATAATTCTTGTAATTCAATATTGCACTGAGTACTACACTGAGTCGGTTTATTTTTGGAGATGAAATTATGTTTTATATGCCGCTGCTAGCTGTTGTGCAAGAGCGATCCACCGACTGGTCGATTGGAGTTGGCGTTACCATGCTGCTTTGTAATTTATTTGCGATCGCGATCGGGCGTTATGCTATCAGTCGCAAGGGTGTCGGTCCTAAACTGCCCATCCAATTTCCCGACCCGTTTGGGGGTGAATTTGGGCTGCCCGAACTGTTGGCAACAACCAGTTTTGGTCATGTTTTGGGGGCAGGTGCCATTTTAGGCTTGACGAATGCAGGTGTTTTATAACATCCAAATTTAAAGCCAGGTTTGGCTATATTTTTCATGCCGAATAGCTCTATCTTTCAGGATAGGGCTACCCTTTCTAAAGTTTTTTCTGATTTTTTCTGAGGCTTGTTATCCACTAAGCCCAATAATGAACGTCTGCTCGATCCACATCGCCCGCTCCACCGGGAGTATCGTTCTGGCAAATCAATCGTTTTTTAGAGACAACTCGTTAAAAATAACGCCCGCCAGAGCCTCCTGTGCGCTTAGGTCCGCCAATATCTGGAGGCGGCTCGTATGAACATAGCAACGAGTGAGGTTGCTGTGTCTGCACTTTAGCTTTTCCAGATACCCTACTTTCTGCTGTGTTAGGAGCAATGGGTGGGGCAGAGATAGCACAGTTCGCTGCTTGAGCGATCGCGATTTCTGACAGAGTCACGATCAGCGATATCATGCAAATTACAGAGGTATGGGACACGGTTATAAACTTGAATTTGCGCTTTGTTCCGATTTTATGTCTATCGCAGGAATTTGACCAGTGAATCTACTGATCTTTTACAAAGATTTCTTGAAGTAGAACCGCCTTGCATTGCTTGTCGGATTCGTTAATCTGTAACATTCAAAAAGTTCAGACTGGTCTCCGTGCCAACCTTGGGGTTTGAGTAGTAATGATGCGGTTGGCGAATGTGCTATTGGCAATCTGGCTGAGATGCTAGCGCGGCAGAGAAATTCGTGTTCGAGCATAAGGCACTCCCTGTACCCGTGCCACCATTTGCACAATGTTCATCGCCACTGGTCAAAATATGCCGCAACCTGGTTTTTGCCAGACCCAGATAGCGCGATCGCCCTAGTTCAAAGACATTAACGCCTTGAGCCAAGGTTCCTTCAATGCCAGTGCGTTGATTATAGTTTTGTTTCCAGACTGATGGTGTTTGGGTAGTGCCCTAAAGGTAATGAGGGCTGAAACACCTTGCCAGTCTCAATTTCATTGCGATACTGTCGTATAAAAAGCTCCAAGCATCCGTCTAAGACAGAAGCCACAGTGCTGATTTTCTCGTTGTGCCCCTGGATGTGTTGCTGCAAAGACGTGAAAAAAGTCGAGATACCTCAAGTCTACAAAGTTAGCTTTAAGTCCTGAAAGCCTTATCTGAAAGAACTTATAGCTATCATTACCTTTTTAGGACTACCCGTTAGTGTATTGCCAAGCTAAAAAAATACCGCTAACAAGAAAAGCTCAGGCATAAACATCCTGAGCTTTTCATTAACTGATTTTTTGCTTTATTGAAAGAGATAGAGTTTTGCCCTGCCTTTCAATAAATGCCTAATCAAATGTTCTAGCCGCAAAAACTAGAAACTGTTGCTACGACGACCGCCGCCGCCGCCGCCGCCAAAAGAGCCGCCTCTATCTTCGCGGGGTTTTGCTTTGTTCACTTTCAAATCCCGACCCATCCACTCTGCACCATCTAGTGCATCAATGGCGGCTTGCTCTTCAGCATCAGTACCCATTTCAACGAAACCAAAGCCACGCATCCGACCGGTTTCACGGTCAGTAGGTAGCTGGACGCGCTTAACTGAACCGTATTCTGCAAATACAGCAGTCAAGTCAGCCTCAGAAACGTCGTAAGATAAATTGCCCACGTAAATTGACATATTGTCTCCAAAATCGAAAGGTTGCAGAGAGTGAGATTTCGGAGAGAAGCCTGTCAATACAAAACGGAAAAACTCGTCAATATTAGACACAAACACTACAGCCGATCTTATTCTCATCCATACTTTAGCATCTCGATTATAGTCGTTCTACCCAAAAAACGCTAGAGCCTCGTAAAGATATATGACAAAAATTAATGAGTCGCGGTGCCTTTCCTAAGTCATCTCAAAGACAGATGGCATTTGTTTTAACATTTAATAAATTAAGGTTTCGTTTGGGCAAGCGACTGTTTTTTAGATGCGGCTAATTTCACGCTAAATATTGATTAGGCTAATTTGCAATGACCATGAACACTGAAACAGACCATTGGAAACAAACCCAAGCGGCAATGCAACAGTTCCAGACTGTGATTGCATCAGCCGCTAGCAACATTGAAGACGCGATCGCGTCTCCCCTACACGATATGGTTGAACAGGGAACGGAAACTATTGGTCATATTGTTACCCCGATCGCAGAAAATCCCCTGGTAAAATACGCCACTAAACTGCCAGGGGTTAGTTGGCTAATGGCAGCTTTGGGACAGGTTAATGCCGAGGCAGTCGAGCAAGATGTGGCAGCCCTGCAACGGCAATATCCCTTAGAAACTTCTGCCCAGCTCGCGCAGCGCGTTGTGGCGGATAGTGCATTTAGAGCCGCCAGAATTGGATTGCTGACCAACCTTGTGCCCCCTTTCGCCTTGATGCTATTAGCGGTAGATATCGCGGCTGTAACTGTATTACAAGCCAAGATGGTTTATCGGATTGCAGCTATTTATGGGTTTTCGCTTGATGAACCTGCCCGTCGTGGGGAAGTTCTAGCATTGTGGGGGCTTTCTATGGGCGGATCAAGTGTGCTTAAAACAGGGCTGAGTATTGTTGAAGTGATTCCTTTACTGGGGGCAGCGGTTGGCGTTGCCAGCAATGCAGCGCTATTGCAATCACTGGGTTATGTCGCTATTCAGTTTTATGAAAAAAAGCAAGATTCAATCAGCGACGTTGTTTAGCTAGTTATACGGTTTATACGGTTTTGAATTTTGAATTTTGAGTTTTGAGTTGCACGACAAAGAAACATTGTTGCTTCCAGCAGATTATCTGTCGCGGTTCAATTTCGAATTGATGTTGCGCCGTTTTTATGGCAGCCGTGCAAACTAACTAGCAGAAATCATAGTGTTTCGCCCTGAATGAAGCGATCGCTCTAAAACGAGTGGATGTAGCGGGTCGAGCGATCGCATTACACCAGAATCAACTGGCAGTTTCAACTACACCGACTGGGCAAGAAACATTAGTGCCGCCTAGTCCGCAATATCCCCCCGGATTTTTGGCAAGATATTGTTGGTGATAGTCTTCAGCATAGTAAAACGGCGGCGCATCTAAGATCTCAGTGGTGATGCTGCCGTAACCCGCTTGGCTCAGCATCGGTTGATAGGCTTTCAGGGTTGCTTCTGCTAGCTGACGCTGATCATTGGAATAGGTATAGATACCAGAGCGATATTGCGTCCCAGTATCATTTCCCTGGCGCATTCCTTGAGTAGGGTTGTGGCTTTCCCAAAAAACTTTTAGCAGTTGCTCGTAAGAGATGATTTGAGGATCATAGACCACCAACACCACTTCATTGTGCCCTGTCATGCCGCTACAAACTTCTTGATAGGTGGGGTTGGGCGTAATTCCAGCAGAATATCCAACTGATGTGCTGAAAACACCAGCCTGCTGCCAAAATACGCGCTCGGCTCCCCAAAAACAACCGATCCCAAACATCGCAGTTTCTAACCCAGCAGGAAAAGGAGGCTTCAGCGGGTTACCGTTCACGAAATGACGATTTTTGAGGGGCATTTCCTCGGCGCGCCCTGATAGCGCTTCTGTCGCAGTAGGCAGCGTTGATTTCTTGCCAAATCCAAACAGTCCCATGGTTTTAAATCTCAACTTTGGAGTTATATCTTTACTCTAATTCACAATTTTGAGAACCTGCTGAGCAGGGGGAAGAAAGTTCTGCGTTTTGAGTTTTGTTCGCGAAGCGTCTCCGAAGGAGATATTTTGAGTTTTGAGTTTTGAATGGTTCGAGATCGCTGAGCTTGCCTAATTTCTCAGTTCTTTCATCAAAGTATCAATATCTCTCAAAAGATTGCCCGTATCCCCTTGAGCTTTGGTTAAATTCCGAGCTTGATCCAATGCATAAATCGCTTCTTGTTTGCGCCCAGATTCCTTCAGCGCCTTGGCTAACTTGTAGTGCCCATCGGGATCATTGGGGGCAGTAGCAATGTATTGACGATAAAAATTCGTGGCAGTTGAATAGTTCCGCTGCTCAAAGAAAATATCACCTAGCCCTTCTTGTGCTTCTGAGAGATTGGGGCGGAGTGCGATCGCGCGTTGATAGGCACGTAGAGCCTCATCGTAACGCTGTGCTGCCTGAAGCGATTTACCCATTTGAAGCTGAATATTGGGATTTCGCGGTTCTAGCTGTACCGCTTTGTTGAAAGAGGCGATCGCTTTTTCAGCATTATTTAACTGTAGCCACGCTGAGCCAATATGAACTCGCGCCATTCCTTGCTTTGGAGCAATTCGAGCCGCTTGTTGCAGAGCGGTAAACGCTTCTTGAGGGCGTTTTAGCTGAATTAGCGAAGTCCCTAGAAGCTCAAACCCTTTATAGCTATTGGGCGCAATCGTGGTGACGCGGCGGTAAATGTTCATCGCCTCTTCATAGTTGCCTTGCCGTGCCAGAACGACACCCATACTTAGATTGGCATTGGTATGCCGAGGATTGAATGAAATTGCTCGACGGTAGGCAGAGAGTGCCTGATCGCTTCTACCTAAACTCGCGAGATTGAACCCCATCGCATAGTGATACTCAGCATTGTTAGGTTCTAGGGCGATCGCCTGCTGATAGGCACCCAACGCCGCGTCATAATTTCCTTGGCTAGCGTGTAAAAAACCGATCCCCGCAAAAATTTTAGGATTGGCTTTATCTAAATTAGCCGCTTGCTGATAAGCCACAAGCGCACCCGCCACGTTACCAGAGTTTGCTAATCGCCGTCCTTCTCTCAATAGTTGAGTCAGGGGTTCGTTGGCGCTATTGGGTTTAATGGCGTTCGTGGCGTTAGCCGGACTATTTTCAAATAGTCGCTGCCCTTGTGCCAAAGCCGGAGAAACAGTCAATGTGGCAATGAAAACAGAACCCGCGACCCATAAAATGTGCTTGCGCATACGCTTCATTCTCCACAACTACGGCGATTACCAAAGACTGAGTATGATACCGAAAACAACCCGATAGTTGCAAAAACTCACTATAAAGATTGCCCTTTACTTTCGCACATTTGAGGATCAATCTCAATCGGATGCAACGATCTAGAACCCACTACTCAATCGCTTAAGCGCTAAAGTACTTTGCGGCAGGGTGATAGGACACGATCGCCGTGGTGGATTGTTCAGGATATAGCTGTTCGCTTTCGTCCATGAAGATCCCGATGCGATCGGTGCGTAGCAGCTCCAATTGCCCGTATTGGTAAGCAATTTCTGGGCAAGCCGGATAGCCAAAGCTGTAGCGCGATCCTTGATAGCGTTGCGCCAACATATCACGGATATTGTCAGGATCTTGCGCCCCAAATCCCAATTCGCGCCGAATCCGCGCATGAGTCCATTCTGAAAGCGCTTCGGCAATCTGCACCGACAGTCCGTGAAAATAGAGGTACTCGGTATAGCTATCGGCTTTGAATAACGCTTGGGCGAACTCTGTAGCGCTGTGTCCGGCTGTAACTGCCTGCATTGGAAAGACATCCATTCGTCCAGATTCTTTGGCAGCAAAAAAGTCGGCAATGCAGTAGCGCCGCAGAGATTTTTGGCGAGGAAACTTCCAGGTAACTAGGGGGTCCGTGATGCCGTCGCCGCCATCTACAATAGCCGGATCGTAAAGGTGAATTGAGTTGCCTTCGGAGTAGCAAGGGAAATAGCCATAAATGACTTGGGGTTGCAGCAGATTTTCTGCCACGATTCGGGTTTTCCATCGTTCCAAAATGGGATAAACCGTTTCTTGCAAGAACTGGTCATACTCTTCCTTTGACTGGTTTCGCGGCTTGCGGAATTGCCACTGTCCAACGATCAATGCCTGCAAATCTAAATGCCAGAAGATTTCATCCCAAGGAATGTCTTCAGAGTTGAGGACTTTGGTCTCCCAAAAGGGTGGTGTGGGGCGGGGGATATCAGGGGCGATCGCGTCTGATCGGATGAGATCTTCTGGAGATTCAGAATTTTGAGTTTTGAGTTTTGTAAGTCCTTCGGACTGGCTTTGCCCACGCGTAGCGTCTCCGCAGGAGATATGTTGAGTTTCTTCAGAAGTTACCTGTGGCTTTTCTACCCCATCTTTCAGCGCTGTAAACTCAGCATCCACCTGCTCATCCAAAAATCCTTTTAAATCATCCCAGTTCTCTGCCGCTTTCGCAGGCATCAGCTTTTCCATGAAGTGCAGATCGGAGAAGGCATCTTTGCCATAGATGACTTTGCCAGCGTAGACGTTTTGGCAGTCTTCGTAGACAAACTTGGGCGTAAGTGCCGCGCCGCCTAGAATCACGGGCACCTGAATGCCTCGCTGATTGAACGTCTCTAGATTTTCTTTCATAAAAGCCGTGGATTTGACCAACAAGCCGCTCATGGCGATACAGTCGGCATTGTGCTGCTCGTAGGCTTCAATAATCTTGTCTACGGGCTGCTTGATGCCCAGGTTGATCACCCGATAGCCATTGTTTGAGAGGATGATATCTACTAGATTTTTGCCAATATCATGCACATCGCCTTTAACCGTGGCGATCAGGAACGTGCCTTTGGCAGTATCTTTGCCATCTTCCGCTTTTTCCATGAAGGGTTCCAAATAGGCAACCGCCGACTTCATGGTTTCGGCAGATTGCAACACAAACGGCAACTGCATCTGCCCGGAGCCAAACAGTTCGCCGACAACCTTCATCCCGTCTAGTAAGTAGATATTGATGATGTCCAGCGGTTTGTAGGTTTCTAGGGCGATCGCCAACGCATCTTCTAGCCCAATCCGCTCACCGTCGATAATGTGGCGCTTCAATCGTTCTTCGATCGGCAAATCCGCCAACACATCTTTGGAACGGGCTTCTTTTGCCGAAACTCCTTCAAATAAGGTGGTCAAAACGGTCAGCGGATCGTAGACGCAGACCTGATTTTCGTCGAACTTGCGCTCATCGTGGATTAGGTGGTGACAAATTTCCTGATGCTTCGGGTCGATTTTTGCCAAGGGGAGAATTTTTGCCGCACTGACGATCGCCCCATCCATCCCTGCTTGCACTGCCTCATGCAAAAATATCGAGTTCAGCACAATTCGCGCGGCTGGGCTTAGCCCAAAAGAAATGTTGGATACGCCCAGTAAAATGTGGCAGCCGGGAAGATGCTTACGGATCAAGCGAATTGATTCGAGCGTGGCTTTGCCGTTGGCACGGTCTTCTTCAATTCCGGTGGAAATGGGCAGCGCCAGGGTGTCAAAGAAAATTTCGTGAGCCGGAATGCCATACTCCAATGCCTGCCGATAGGCACGTTGAGCAATCTGAAACTTCTTTTCAGCCGTTCGCCCCATGCCGTCCTCGTCGATCGTGCCGACGACGACACCCGCGCCATAGGCTTTTGCCAGTTCCAGCACCTTTAAAAAGCGCTCTTCGCCGTCTTCATAGTTGGTTGAGTTAAGAATGCATTTGCCGCCTGCCACTTTTAACCCGGCTTCCATTTTTTCCCATTCGGTGGAATCTAGCATCAAGGGCAGGGTGACATCGGTAACCAGGCGAGACACTAAATTGTGCATATCCTTCTCGCCATCGCGCCCGACATAATCCACGTTGACATCCAGCACATGGGCACCTTCGCGCACCTGCGATCGCGCCACCGCAACTAACCCATCCCAATCTTCTGCATTCAGCAGTTCTCGCACCTTTTTCGAGCCACTGGCATTCAGTCGTTCGCCAATAATTAAGAAAGAATTATCTTGGTCATAGGGCTGGGCTGAGTAGATGGATGCCGCCGCAGGGGGATAATTAAACGCAGGACGAGGGTCATGTTGAATCGCGCTGCCGTTTAACTCCCAACGGGGAATGCGAATGGGGCGCTCTTTGGGCTTGAGTGTCTTCGCGAGTTCGGCAAGCTGATGGATATGTTCGGGGCGAGTGCCGCAGCAGCCGCCGATCACTTGCACGCCCAAATCTTCCACGAAGTGCAGCAACGCCATTCGCAGTTCCATCGGGGTCAGCTTGTAGTGCGCGTGACCGCCGACGTTTTCAGGAATGCCCGCGTTGGGAATGCAGGAAATCACAAAGGGCGAATGTTGCGATAGATATTTGATGTGGTCTGCCATGCGATCGGGTCCCGTGGCGCAGTTCAGCCCCAAAATATCGATCGGAAAGGGTTCCAAAATCGAAAGCATGGCGGCAACATCAGAACCGACTAACATGGTGCCCTGCACTTCCATGGTGACAGAAACCATCAGCGGACGGCGATCGCCCTTTGCCGCGAATACTTCTTCAATCCCGTTCAGCGCCGCTTTGATTTGCAACACATCCTGACAGGTTTCCACCAAAAACAAATCTGCGCCGCCATCCCACAAGCCTTCTGCCTGCTCTCGAAATGAGGCTTTCATGGTGTCGAAGTCAATATGCCCCAGAGTGGGCAATTTAGTTGTAGGACCGATTGAACCTGCCACAAAGCGGGGCTTTTCGGGCGTGGAAAACTCTGCTGTTATGCTTTTCGCTAGTTCTGCCGCTTTTTTGCTGAGAGTGTAAGCTTGATCCGCCAGGTCGTATTCTACTAAAACAATCGAGGCGGAGCCAAATGTGTCGGTTTCAATGACATCGGCACCTGCCGCCAAAAAATCGCGATGCACCTGGGCGACCGCTTCCGGCTTGGTATGAATCAAATATTCATTACAGCCTTCATATTCGGCTCCGCCAAAATCTTCGGCGGTCAGGTTCTGCACTTGCAAATTGGTTCCCATCGCTCCGTCAAATACTAAAACGGGGCGATCGGGATGATAAAGATGCTCAAGAAACGGGCTATTCATCAATCACTCTGAGATAAAACGCTAAAACGACCAGCCTGCATGACAATTCAGCTTAACCCATCCCGTAAAAAATCGTCACTAATCCGCAGGCGATCGCCCACAATTATGAGTGGAGAAAACGGCACGATTGCTAAACTCAACGGACAAAGGCACAATACATCAACGTTGGGGAGGAGGGGAAATCAATGCAAATGCCGGATCAGGGTCTACCGTCAAACATATCGCTAGACCAACTCAATCAGGGCATCGATCGCAGCCAAAATTATTTGCTATCCCTCCAAGCGACCGAGGGATATTGGTGGGCAGAGCTAGAGTCGAACGTGACCATGGCATCTGAGACGGTGCTGCTGCATAAAATTTGGGGCACAGGCGCAACTCGCCCTTTGCATAAAGTAGAAAATTATCTACGGCGACAACAGCGTGATCATGGCGGTTGGGAGCTTTTTTATGGCGATCGCGGCGAACTCAGCGTCACGGTTGAAGCCTACATGGCAATGCGATTATTGGGGGTGCCTACTGCTGATCCAGCATTGCAACGGGCGCGCAAATTTATTTGCGATCGGGGGGGCATCAGCAAAACCCGCATTTTCACCAAGTTTCATTTGGCACTAATTGGCTGCTATGACTGGAGCGGCTTGCCGTCTCTACCGGCTTGGCTGATGCTGTTGCCCGATCGCTTTCCGATTTACGAAATGTCCAGTTGGGCACGGGGCAGCACGGTTCCGTTGCTGATCGTTTTTGATAAAAAACCCGTTTACATAGTCGATCCAATGATTAATTTGGATGAACTCTATGCCGAAGGTCGCGAATCTGCCCAGTTTGAACTGCCTAGCAAAGGCGACTGGAGCGATATATTTTTGTGGCTCGACGGTGCCTTCAAGCTGGGAGAATCGCTGAATTTAGTGCCATTTCGCCCAGAAGGAATTGCCGCTGCCGAAAAATGGGTGTTAGAGCGCCAAGAACCCACGGGTGATTGGGCAGGCATCATGCCCGCCATGTTAAATTCGTTGCTGGCGTTAAGAGCGCTGGATTACGATGCCAATGACCCAGCGGTAGTTAGGGGAATGCAGTCCGTCGATCGCTTTGCCATTGAAACAGATGACTGCTACTGGATACAGCCCTGCGTCTCGCCTGTATGGGATACGGCGCTGGTTATTCGCTCTTTAGTGGATTCGGGCATTGCGCCCGATCATCCAGCCTTGGTTAAAGGTGCCCAATGGCTGCTGGATAACCAAATTTTAGATGAGGGTGATTGGAGCATAAAAAATAAAGCTGGAAAGCCTGGAGGGTGGGCGTTTGAGTTTGTCAATCGGTTCTACCCCGATGTGGATGATTCGGCGGTTGTGGTGATGGCGCTGAATGCCGTCAAAATGCCGAATGAGCCAATGAAACAACAAGCGATCGCCCGTGGAATTCACTGGATAGGCACCATGCAATGCAACAGCGGCGGCTGGGCAGCCTTTGACCTAAACAACGATGCCGACTGGCTCAACCAAATGCCCTACGGCGATCTGCAAGCCATGATTGACCCCAATACTGCCGATGTAACGGCGCGAGTGCTGGAAATGGCAGGACGCTTAGACCCAAAGTCTCAAGCGGTTGGATTACTATCGCCTACTGCTGTCGATCGCGCGATCAGCTACCTGCGCCATGAACAAGAACCCGAAGGCGGCTGGTTTGGGCGGTGGGGAGTCAACTACATCTACGGCACAAGCGGCGTTTTATCTGCTCTTTCCTTGCTAGCTCCAAAGCGCTGTCGGCGCGAAATTGAGCGCGGTGCCCACTGGCTGACCACCTGCCAAAACCCAGATGGCGGCTGGGGCGAAACCTGCTTTAGCTACCGCGATCGCGCCTTAATGGGGCAAGGCGACAGCACTGCTTCACAAACCTCATGGGCACTAATGGGATTATTAGCCGCAGGCGACGCAACGGGCACCTACGCCCTGACAGCGATTGAGCGAGGCGTGCAGTATCTCCTAGAAACCCAACGCCCCGACGGCACTTGGGATGAAGACTACTTCACCGGAACGGGCTTTCCTGGGCACTTCTACCTAAAATATCATCTATATCTACAACACTTCCCCCTGACGGCGATCGGTCGCTATCGAAACTACTGCACTTAAATGAGACTGGCTATTTCTGGACTCCTCCCCGCTCTAAAGATGGGGCAAAGTGGCTTCATATGAAGTCATGAAAAAACTGATGCCGTTGATTTGCCCCATCGAAGGGAAAGCAGGGTTGTAGAGTATGGTTAAGTAAAAATGCGTAAAAAGTTGCAGAAACTTTTCGCGACATTCAAAAGTCCCTATGTTATGACAGGGTGTAGTGAGTTCACCGTTTTTGGATAGTCTTCTTTGTACCATGCGTTATTCTCAACTTCTCAGGGTTCCCTTGCGTCGTCTGGCGCTCTTCGCGATCGCGCCCAGCACCATCGCCGCAACACTGCTATTTGACTGTCTGATTGGGTTTACGCCAGCAGGTTCTCAAGCCGTAAACGCTCAAACTGCGGAACCCTCGCGACCGCTAACGTTGCGCTCTGATATCCAAGAAGCCAATTCCAAAACGGGAGTGATCACCGCCCGTGGTAACGTTCAAATTTACTATCCATCGCGGCAAATTCAAGCGACTGCGGCACAGGCTCAATACTTTAGCCGGGAACGCCGAATTATTCTCACGGGTGATGTTTATGTGTTGCAAAAAGGCAACAGCCTTCGCGGTGAAACGATTACCTACTTAATCGATGAAGGGCGTTTCGTTGCCCTGCCTCAGGCTCCTAGACAAGTAGAAGCCATTTACCTGGTGCAAGATAGCCCCGCCCCAACTCCGGCTCCAGTCGCTACGCCAACCCCTGTTCCCACCGCTGACCCGTTCGGTCAATCTGAATTTTCTCCCACCACTCCCAGTGGCGTTACCCCCGCGACATCCCCCACCCGTTAATGGTTGTTCGTATCGCTGATAAGATGAATATTGCGAATTGTGGTGAATATAGCCAGGAGTGGGCTGTTGAAAATCGTTCTTGATAATATTCACAAATCTTATGGGCAGCGAGTGGTTGTCAGCCGGGTCAGTCTTTCGGTCGCTCAAGGTGAGATTGTGGGGCTATTGGGTCCAAATGGGGCTGGAAAAACAACGACGTTCTACATTGCCACAGGGCTAGAAAAACCCAATCAAGGGCGGGTCTGGCTAAACGACACCGAAATTACGGGTGTATCTTTCCATCGACGGGCACGGATGGGGATTGGATATCTGGCTCAAGAAGCTAGCATTTTTCGGCACCTGACTGTGGGTGAAAATATTCTTTTGGTGATGGAACAAACCAATGTGCCGAGATCGGAATGGGAGGGTCGGCTCCATCAACTACTGAAGGAATTTCGGCTTGAAAAGGTGGTTAATACCTTGGGGCTTCGAGTCTCTGGAGGAGAGCGTCGCCGAACGGAGATTGCTAGGGCGTTAGCCACTGGGCGAGAGGGTCCTCAATTTTTGCTGTTAGACGAACCATTTGCCGGAGTCGATCCGATCGCGGTCAATGAGATTCAACAAATTGTGTCTCAATTGCGCGATCGCCAGTTGGGTATTCTGATCACCGATCACAATGTCCGTGAAACGCTAGCTATTACCGATCGCTCCTACATCATGCGAGACGGACAGATTTTTGCCTCCGGCAGTTCCGAGGAGCTTTACGATAACCCGGCAGTCCGACAATATTATCTAGGCGATCGCTTCCAGCCTTAAACGCTAAACTTTTTCCTGCCAATTTTGTTTACTCCCCCGCGCAAAGCTCATGACTATCGACCTTTCCCCTTCAAAGAAGCCTCCTTTTCGGCTCTCCGGTTTCTCGATTCCGGGGCTTTCGATGATGGATCGATACATCACCACCGAATTGATCGTGCCCTTTGTGTTTGGGGTCGTTGCCTTTACCTCAATTGGCATTTCAACGGGTGTGCTGCTAGATTTGCTGCGGCGAGTCAGCGACTCTGGCTTGCCCATGAGCATTGCCATGCAATTCTTTGTGCTGAGGCTACCTTACTTCATCGGGCTTGCCTTTCCCATGTCGATGGTCTTGGCTTGCCTATTAGTCTATGGGCGGCTGTCTAGCGACAGCGAATTGATTGCGCTTCGCAGTTGTGGAGTCAGCATCTATCGGTTGGTGGCTCCTGCGGTGGTCATCGGGCTGATTATGAGCGGCATTACATTTGCCTTTAACGAAGCGGTGGTTCCGGCTGCCAACCTGAAAGCGAGCCAATTGCTGGATCAAGCACTCAACAAAAACAAGCCATCCTTTAAAGAACGAAATATTTTATATCGCGAGTCAAAAACGATTCGGTTGCCCAGCGGTGAAAAGGATGAGCTACTGTCTCGCCTGTTCTATGCCAGGGAATTTGACGGACAGCAAATGAAGGGGCTGACCATTTTAGATTTTTCCCAAAAAGGCTTAAACCAGATTGTGGCATCCGATTCTGCCAAATGGAACGCCGAGGAAAAAACCTGGGATTTCTTTAACGGCACCATTTATGTCGTTGCGCCGAATGGCTCTTATCGCAATATTGTTCGGTTCGATCGCCAACAAATTCAGCTTCCCCGCACTCCGCTAGATATTGCAAAAACTGCCCGCGATTCTGAAGAAATGACCATTTCTGAAATCCGCCAGTATATTGATCTGATTGGGCAAACCGGTAACCAAAAAGAAATCCGTAAGATGCGCCTGCGGATTGAACAAAAATCTTCTATGCCTTTTGCCTGTCTGGCGTTTGGGTTGGTAGCCGCAACCTTGGGTATTCGCCCTCAGCGATCGGGTCGTGCTGCGGGCTTTGGGTTAACCCTGATCATTGTCGTCTCCTACTATGCCTTGATGGTTGCAGGGCAAATTCTTTATCAAGCTGGCATTGTGAACGCCTTTATTGGCGGCTGGCTCCCCACCCTCGTGGCATTGACAACGGGAGTGATTTTGGTCGTTAGGCTTAACCGATAGTCTCCAAATCTCCTCTGCCCTCGCCCGGTTATGATAGTTCGGAGGCTTTGAACCCTCTCCCCAATTTGAGAGAGGGATTTTAAAGTTGGATTCCCTTTAGCCCAAAAACGCTTGGCGGAACCGTAGACGGTCTTTTGCAAAACATCCAGAACTACATCGAACCACTAAGCGGCGGCTTCGCCAAAGACTTGATTAAAAGCCTTTTCTACTTTGTAGCCAGAATCGATCGATTCTAAAGGATCTTTTCGGAGGCGATGACGCAGGCACAGAGTCACCACACGACGAATATCATCAATGGTGACTTCGGTGCGACCTTCTAACGCCGCGATCGCCTTTGCTGCCCGATTGGTAACAATATCACCCCGTAACCCATCCACATCTAAATCTGAACAAACCTGCGAGATTTTGACTCGATAATCGTGGTCGATCGCAATTTGCTTCAGTCGAGTTTGAGCATCCACCAGCTTTTGGCGTAATGCATCTTGCTCCGTCTGGCTTTGATCTAAGAATTCCTGCGGATTTTGGTCAAACTCGGTGCGCTGCTCCACAATTTGCACGCGCAGGGCAGGTTCTTTGACCGTGCGAATTTCGGCGTGCATCCCAAAGCGATCAAGCAATTGGGGGCGCAGTTCGCCTTCTTCTGGGTTGCCAGAGCCAACCAAAACAAATCGCGCTGGGTGGCGAATGGAAATGCCTTCCCGTTCTACGGTGTTCCAGCCAGAAGCGGCAGAATCAAGCAATACGTCCACCAGATGATCGTCTAGCAGGTTGACCTCATCTACATACAAAATGCCGCGATTAGCTTTTGCGAGTAGTCCTGGCTCAAAGGCTTTGACTCCCTCAGACAGCGCTTTTTCAATATCAATGGTGCCGCATACTCGATCTTCCGTTGCACCCAAAGGCAGATCGACCATTTGCACATTTTTCAGCGCGATCGCAACCTCCATGCCCTGCTCAATTTTCTGCCGCACCTCGTCGCCCATCATTTCGGGATCGCTGGGGTGACTGTTGAAGGGGTCATCGGCAACCACTTGAATTTCAGGCAGCAGATCGGCAAGCGCCCGAATGGTCGTAGATTTACCCGTGCCGCGATCGCCCATAATCATCACCCCGCCAATTTTGGGATCAATCACATTCAGCAGCAATGCAAGTTTCATCTCCTCCTGACCGACAATCGCCGTGAAAGGGAATACAGGGCGGCGACGAGGAGTCGCAGAGAATTGGGGAGACTGACCATTTTCGGTTAAGACTGGATTGACTGAAACTTGCATTGCGGTGGGACTCACGAGCTTACCTGAACGACAAAAACTTTCTTAAAGACTACCGTCCATTGTGCCATAGGACATAGACCTCTGCCCAATCTACGTCTTCATTTCAATCAACCAACCCAGTTCTTTTCAATGTAAACTACCTCGCTATTTGGGCGATTGTTGTCGTCTTGATCAACAAACTCATCAAAAAGAAAGATTGTTTGAAATTCCGTAATTCCTTGAATTTATCTGTAGGTATATCCAGATGCGGAACTGTCACCAAATGTAATACCGAGAATTAGCTAGAAGTGGTTTGATAAATTTATAGTAGATTTTCGCTCCACACCGCTTCCAAATCGCTGCTTTCTCCTGCGGTCAACCTTTTTCGAGCGATCGCTCTGCATCCTCTAATCAGATAAGCCGTTAGGACGAAGCGTTCCGATTTAATGATCTGTATGGTTGAGTCAGAGAGTACTGATGAGGCGATCGCGTAATCCCTTCAAAGTTGCCTGATGACTCTATAGAATCCGCCGCGCTGAACCAAATATTTTCACTGGGTGAATGGAGGAAGTTATGCAAGAGTCCCTAAAAATGTCTGTTTCCCAATGGGTCACCCTCACTAGCCGCTTGGGTGTTGCCCTAGTAGGAACCTCTATCACTCTAAGTACTGCGTTTGAGGCTCAAGCCGCTTACGGTAAACCAGTGGCTCCAACTCCCGCTGTGTCAACCGCTACACTACCTGATGGCGTTTATCTATACGGTCAAGCGCTCCAGCCTGATGAATTAGGCAAAGGGTACTTTGTATTTGAGAACAAAGCTGGAAAAGTGGTTGGTGCTCTCTATATGCCTAGCTCATCCTTTGACTGTGCCGCAGGGGAGTTTAAAGCGGATCAACTTGCATTGATGGTGACTGATAGCTACGATCGCACCGCCAATCCCTTTGAAATTGCGCTCGATCGCACTTCAACCGTTGCTAGTAATGGCAATTCCTCTCTTCCTTTAGGCTTGCAAGGCTTTCATAAATTAGAGGCTGTCAGCAAAAACGATTTGCGTCTGTTGAATGTTTGCAAGCTAGATAATCAACAAGCCCAAAAGTTAGTTCGTCCTAAAAAATGACGTTTTGGATAGCACCATAGATTCGAGCATCCAAACTTTGGGTGAGCGAAAAGTCGCCGATCGCGTCAAATAACTACTTCCCAACCTACTTGAGTATTCATGACTAGTTGTGATCCCTAAGTTGTCATTAAATTCTCCACTGTGGGTAGTTGAATCCGCTATGGTGAACTACTGACAGTAAAGCGCTTAGTTGGGTGGTGTGGGGTTGAGCATTTTGATTAGGAAAAATTAAACGCCATAGCTCTACTAGAGGCTTAAATTTTTTGATTGAATCAAGCCTGATGTGGCGGCATTAATGGTGCCCTGATTTTTGATTTTTCTAGGAAATAGTTTTTTACATGACTTCTTCTACTCAACGCTCTAGTTCACCCTCATCGCTATCGGCTACAGAACCTCTTCAACTTAGTGATGATGCCTTGAAGGTAGCTCAGGGAATTTATATCACGATCCATGGGCACTTTTATCAGCCACCGCGCGAAAATCCCTACCTGGATGTGATTGAGCGTCAGCCGAGTGCGACTCCATTTCATAACTGGAATGAGCGCATTCATTACGAGTGCTACCGTCCTAATGCCTTTGCCCGTATTGTCAACGATCGCCAGGAGGTGATGGAAGTTGTCAACAATTATGAATATCTCAGCTTTAATTTTGGCGCGACGCTGCTGAACTGGATGGAACGGCACGATGTGGAAGTGTATCAGCGAATTCTGGAGGCGGATCGAAAAAGCTGCGATCGCCTGAATGGACACGGCAACGCGATCGCCCAAGTTTATAACCACATCATTTTGCCCCTGGCGAGCGATCGCGACAAGTTGACCCAAATTCGGTGGGGAAAAGCGGATTTTCAGGATCGCTTTGGGCGCGATCCCGAAGGGATGTGGCTAGCAGAAACCGCTGTCGATTACGCGACCCTGGAAGCACTGGTAGCAGAAGGAATTCAATTCATTATTTTGGCTCCGTCGCAAGCAGAGTGCTGTCGCCCTATGCCCACGGCTGAGCAACCAGACCCGGAATGGCTAGAAGTTGGGGGTAGCCAAATCAATCCCACTCGCCCTTACCGCTGTTACCTGCCATCCCTGGGGCAAAATTCTCCTCCGCCCTCCATCGACATCTTTTTTTATGATGGTCCGATTTCTCGCGACATGGGTTTTGATCAGGCGTTGTCAAATGCTCACCAGTTTGCGGGACGTTTGGGGCAAGCCGTACAAGCCGATCTGCGATCGTCTCAACTGATTGCCGCTGCTACGGATGGCGAAACTTTTGGACATCACAAGGGCGGCACCGAAAAGTGCCTTGCCTATGCGTTTGTGCATGAGTTTCCGAGTCGCGGCTGGACGGTCACCAACTTTGCCCACTATCTCTCCATCTGCGCCCCAACTTGGGAAGTGGCACTAAAGCCAGTGACCGCCTGGAGTTGTAGTCATGGAGTCGATCGCTGGCAAGAGGACTGCGGCTGTGGGAGTGGCGGTGGCTGGCATCAGCAATGGCGGCGACCGCTGCGGGACTCGCTGGATTGGCTGCGGGATCAGCTTGTGCGGGTGTATGAAGAGGCGGGCAGTAAGGTATTACGCGATCTCTGGAAGGCACGAGATGAATATATTGAGGTCGTGCGCGATCGCTCCCAGTCCACGGTCAATGCCTTTCTGGCTCGTCATCAGTCTCATGCTTTAACCGCCGCAGACCGGGTAGACGTATTGCGTCTTCTAGAAATGCAGCGCCATGCTTTGCTGATGTATACCAGTTGCGGCTGGTTTTTTGAGGAACTTTCCCGTCCTGAGGGCGTGCAAATTCTCCGCTATGCCGCCAGGGCGCTAGAGCTAGCTGGAGACGTTTCTGGCATTCGTTTGGAAAAGGCTTTTATTAAGCGATTGGCAGCGGCACCCAGCAACGTGGAGAGCTTCAAAAATGGAGCAGAAGTCTATCGCCAACTAGTCACCACCGCGCAAATTAGCTTAGAGCAAGTCGCCGCCCATTATGCCATTAGCGCTCTATTGACCGCAGCGCCGCAAGAGCAACGGGTTTACTGCTACACCGCTCAGCAAGTAGATTATCAACTCCAACGGATGGGTTCACTAACGCTCGCAGTTGGGCAACTTCACTTAGTGTCAGAGATGACACGAGAATCGGTTGATTTGGTGTTTGCAGTACTACATTTAGGCGGCTGGGATTTTCACTGCTGCATTCAACCCTTTTCCGGGCGGCGAAGCTATAGCCACATGAAGGAGAGTGTGTTTACTGCGTTAGGGGAAGCCAGTTCTGCCAAAGTGATTTTGGCGATGCACCGCAGTTTTGGGGATCAGTCCTTCAGCTTGCAAAATTTGTTTGCAGAAGAACGCCATCGAATTATGCAAATGCTGACCCAAAGCACCTTAACCCGATTGGATCAGCTTTATACCCAGGTTTATCGAGACAACTATGGCATTTTGATGGCATTTCACCGAGATGGGCTGATGGTGCCACGAGAACTTCAAGTCGCCGCAGAGGTGGCGCTAAATCATCGGCTGCTGCTGTCGTTGCGATTATTAGAGCAAGAGTTGAGCGACCCCATCGTAGAAGGAAAGTCTTTAGGATTAGGGCACCTGGCAGAATTGGAGGCGATCGCCACCGAAGCGATTCAAATGCACTGCCCGATTCAGCTTCCCGAAGCTCAACAAACCCTAGAGCGGCTGATTCTCCATTTGTTGCGAAATATTCTGCAAGCGTTTAATCCGGTCACTTTAGCCGCTGATTTAGAGCGAATGCAGCGGTTGCTGGATCTCGGTCAGCACTTGAATTTGAACTTGTCCTTGGCACAAGCTCAGGAGTTTTACTTGCGATCGCTCCATAATTGGATCGTGCCCCAATGTATCGCCTGGATTGCGGCAACCCATAACCTAGATCAGGTTGCAGCTTATGGCAAAAAAAGTGAAATTCGCCTCGTGCATCTTCGGTCATTGTTACAGTTGGGGCAACTGTTGGCGATCGATGTCAGGGGTTGGCTGGCACAGTTACCATGAGTTTTGAGTTTTGAGTTTTGAGTTTTGAGCTTTGTAAGTCCTTCGGACTGGCTTTGCCAACGCGTAGCGTCTCCGCAGGAGATATTTTGAGTTTTGAGTTGGGGACTCGGAGTTTTGAGTTTGCCTCTTGCTCGCGCCATTCTGCCTGAATAGGGATGCAATACTTTTTAGCATATGCTTGATTAGTGGGAACCCTTGGAGATCAATTGCCATGTCTTACGAAGCTGCTCAACAGGTTTTAGATCAGCTTGCTATTGCTACCCAGCTTTTCACCGCTGGCTACACGGGGATTGCCTTTACCCTTTATGCCTGGAAGCGCGCTGCTGAACCTGTTCAAGTTCCTCTTGCAACTCCGCTATTTTTGCCTCAAGCCGTTACGCTAGAACCCATTGAACGAGCCTCAAAATCAATGCCTGCTGACGCGATCGCCCTTTCTCTCTCAGCGCCAGAATCGATTGAACACTAAATCGGAAAATTAACGATCTGAGCGAAATTGCGATTTGCTCCACCCCATCCGTAATTTCGCTTTTGTACACCAAAAATTCCTGATAGGGTTGGTAGCCTCGTCTCTTTAGAGCGAGGTGGAAAACCCAACTAGCGGCTTTAGCCGCCTTTATTTTAATGGTGGTGAGGGTCTTCAATGTACTTCTGAATTGTAGTTGCGCTGACATTGCCAGCAGTACTAAAGAAGTAGCTCTTACTCCATAAGCTAGGAAGTTTTTTCAACTCAGGGAACTCCTTACGCAAGTAGTTTGAAGCCCTACCCTTAAACGCTTTCACAACTAAGTGAATTGGGTCAACAGGATGAATCTCTATGAATAGGTGAACGTGATCAGGGGCAATCTCGCAAGCCCTAATATTCCATTTTTTCTCAAGTGCTAACTCTTGCCAGATTTGATACAGCCGATTCCTCACTTCACCCCTGAGAACCGATTTTCGACGCTTGGGGACAAAGACAAAATGAACGATGGCTAATCCTACAGAGTGGTTATAGTGCTGATACTCAAAGCTCTGCTTTCTCATAAAATCTCTGTAGCTTTCTACTAACATATCGACAATTCCATTTTATCGGTTACAATGTTGTTAAGTATAAAGCAATCAACAAGATTATGTATGGTTGTCAACAGGTTCTAATTCATGCAGAAAAGGATACTCAGGCTATTCTTGAGTATCTATGTGCTGAGTCAAATAAGGTCTATAACTGCTCCCTCTATTACGCTCGTCAGGTTTACTTCAAAACTAAGAAATATGCCGGACGTGCGGCAATCTGTGAGGAGATGGCACGGTCTAAAAATCGACATTTTGGGGCAATGTATGTTTCATCAGCACAGCAAACCTGCAACTCGGTAGCTGAAGCCTTTCGGTCGTTCCGTGAACTGTTGAAGTTATGGCGACGGGGTGAACTGGCAGAGAAGCCGTCATTACCCAACTATCGCAAAGATGGATTGTTCACGGTCAGCTACCCTAAACGATGGCTGAAATTAACTGACGAGGGCATCCGCATCCCTCTAGGAACTCAGGTTAAAGCGTGGTTTGGGATTGGTGAGATTCACTTGCCTATGCCATCAAATCTTGATTGGCAGCAGGTTAAAGAGGTTCGCATCCTTCCTAGGAATGGGTGCCTCTACGCTGAGTTTGTTTATCCAGTTGAAACCGTAGCCACTCAACTAGACCCCAAAAAGGCGCTAGGGATTGATCATGGCATCAACAACTGGCTGACTTGTGTAAACAATGTTGGAACCAGTTTTATTGTGGATGGCAAGCACTTGAAAGCGCTCAACCAGTGGTACAACAAACGAGTTGCCACGCTCAAAGAGAATCAGCCTCAAGGGTTTTGGTCAAAGCAACTTGCAGCTATTACTGAGAAGCGCAATCGACAGATGCGGGATGCTGTGAACAAAGCAGTAAGGTTAGTGATTAACCACTGCCTTAAAAACGGTATCGGTCAGATTGTGTTCGGTTGGAACCAAGGTCAAAAACAGAATGCCAATATGGGGAGAAAAACAAATCAGAAATTTGTCCAAATCCCAACTGCGCGGCTCAAAACTCGGATTGCTCAACTGTGCGAACAGTATGGCATCAAGTTCATTGAGCATGAAGAAGCCAATACGTCAGCAGCAAGTTTTCTAGATGGTGACAGCCTACCTGCTCACGGTGAAAAACCCGAAGGGTGGAAGTCATCAGGAAGACGAGTTAAGCGGGGGTTATTCCGCACTGCTCAGAACTGGTATCTCAACGCAGACTGCAATGGTGCGGCAAATTGTATTGCTAAAGTAGCGGCGACATTGGGGCTTGACCTCAGTGGAGTCAGTAGGGGCGCTTTGACTTCGCCTTTAAGAATCCGATTCTGGAACTCTTAAGAATCCCCGTCTCTTTAGAGCGGGGAGTGTCAAAAAAACACGCAAAACTACGCAAAATCAGACATTAATCATGTAAAAGGAGAAGGGTGAGAACTATCGACACTTTGAGATGCCATTGAAAAGCAATCGTTTCTCATGTTTGATCCGTTGATCACAGCGTCCTCATCGAGCGCAGACTCTAAAGAGGTTCTAGTTTGAAGATCCGCTGAATGGTTTGGCGAGCCGCGCTGTAGCCTCCATCTAAATAAACGCCCGCGATCGCTGCCTCTACTGTTTCCGCCAGCAACTGATCGGAGTTATTCTGCTGTTTTTCTCCAGTCCCGCGCTTGATCAAATAGTCCATTTCCAACTCCTGACCAATCTGCGCCAAATTTTCGATTTGCTTCAATTCAATTTTGCGAAACACGATCTCTGGTTGACTGTCGCAGCCAGAGCGAACTAGCCACTCGGTCAGCACCGTATCAATCAACGCACTTCCTAGTAAACTATAGACTTGCTGATCAGCACAGAGTTGGGGTTGCTCTAGGGCGTAGGCTTTGCGAGTCAGCGATCGCGCCAGAATGCGCTTATCAAAGAAAAAATAACCCAGCTTTTCTTCTAAACTCATTGACCTCTATCTCTCCATTTTCGTATCGTTCTTAAAGTGCGTTTCGACTTCGCTCAACGCACCCTCCGCGATCGCCATTATCCATTTCTACTGCGCTATTTGTTCTTATGATGCACGGCTTCATTCCTTCTGAGCGTTTCTTTGCCTATTTATCCTGGATAGATATTGAGGCAATGCCTCACAAAGAGCAAGTGGTGATCGTTCAGCCGATTGGGGCGATCGAGCAGCATGGACCTCATTTGCCGCTGATAGTGGATAGCGCGATCGCCCAAGCGGTATTGGGCAAAGCTTTGCATCAACTCGATCCCGCGATTCCCGCCTATGCCTTGCCCTCGTTGCACTACGGTAAATCGAATGAACATTGGCACTTTCCTGGCACCGTAACATTGACCGCACAAACCTTAATGGCGCTGCTGATGGAAGTGGGCGAAAGCATTTACCGGGCTGGATTTCGGAAGTTCATCTTGCTCAACGCCCACGGGGGACAACCGCAAATTATGGAAATTGTGGCGCGAGATTTACACCAAATTCACGATGATTTTGAGGTGTTTCCCTTTTTCGTTTGGAGAGCACCCAATATTACTAAGCAGCTATTAACCGAAAAAGAGGCACAGTTGGGCATCCATGCCGGAGATGCGGAAACAAGCCTGCTCCTGTCAATTTTGCCTGACCAGGTAAAGATGGATCTTGCTCAGGCGGAATATCCCCACGGGCTGCCGCAGGACAGTTTGCTGACGTTGGAACGCAACCTACCTATTCCTTGGCTGACCAGAGACATTAGCCGCAGCGGAGTGATGGGTGATCCCACTACTGCCACGGCTGAAAAAGGCGATCGCATCCTTGAATCCCTTGCTAACGGCTGGGCACAGGTGATTAACGATGTCCATCGGTTTCAGCAGCCACAAATCTGGAAAGAGTAAGAATTTAAGCTCTAGGTTTGACACTCCTAGCCTATTCAAACAACCGAAAGTAGGGATAGCGCACGGGTGCCCCTAATTCTTTCTCTAGGTCGAAATTAATCACTTCCCAGCAAGGGTTTTGTTGGGCATCGGGGCTAAACTCAACGGGTAAACCATAGAGACGAGGTTTCGCTGGTTCAGTTTGCCCACGCCAAGGCGCACTCCGCTCTAAATAAGTATTAATCAGTTCTTGGTAACGGCTAGCAATAATCACGCGGGTTGCCCGATATCCTTGGGTATAAAGGCGATCGAGCGCTTCGTGAATTTCAAACCGAATGCCATCAGGATGGGTGTGTTGACGATACCATTCGTTCTCCCACTGCTTCCAGTGCCGCCCAGATTGGAGATGAACCAGTTCACTTGTTTTAGAATCTGCTTCAAATGCTCCATGACGTTGGCAGAGATAGGTATCTGTCAACGTCAGCGCCTGAATTGTTTGGCGGCAATGGGGGCACTGAATTTCAGGACCAAAAATTGGGTATTGTAGTACAAGATTTATCATTGATGGCGGGTTTGCCTGTCTTATGCATCAGTGCCAGTGGTTCTACTATTATACTCAGGAAGGTTTACAGCCTTCCTAGACAATTGAACGACCCGTTTACTTGAATTCGGAAACTCGCGTGACTGATTTGGATGATTTTAGCGATCGCATTTTACATTCTGCCCTTGGGTATTCTCCTGATTTATCAGAAGCAGCCTTTGTCGCTGACAACGCCACGGTGATAGGTCAGGTGACTATCGGGCGAGGAGCCAGCATTTGGTATGGTGCAGTCGTTCGGGCAGACGTTGAGAAGATCCAGATTGGGATAAGCAGCAATATTCAAGATGGAGTCATTTTACACGGTGATCCGGGAGAACCCGTGCTGTTAGAAGATTACGTCACTTTGGGGCATCGTGCCGTTATTCATGGCGCTCACATCGAGCGAGGATGTTTGATTGGCATCGGCGCGATCGTGCTAAGTGGAGTGAGAATTGGGGCAGGCAGCATAGTTGGAGCCGGAGCCGTAGTTACAAAAGATATACCACCGCGATCGCTCGTGATGGGCGTTCCCGGCAAAGTGATTCGCGAACTGTCTGAAGCAGAAGCCGCAGGTTTAATCCAGCACGCCCAGAATTATCAGAAACTTGCCCTCGTCCATGCTGGCAAAGGAACAAATACAGGTTTCACTGCTAAATGAATAAAAAAAGCTCATAATTGACCAGTCATGGAACAACTTCAAAAACCAGTCTTTTTATGAAAAGGCTAGTAAAACGAACTCACATACGATAAAACAGAAGTATGAGAATCATTCAAAAAACTTTATCAACGGGCTGAGAGGTATTTTATGGATTGGCGTTTACTCATTGTTATTCTTCCCTTAGCCTTAGCTTTAGGCTGGGTTTTCAGAAATATTGGTCAACAAGCGATCAAGCAAGGGCAAGACTTTATCTCTAAAGACTAATCTTAGAGATCATCTTCACTTCAATGATTACAACTTGCCTCCTGAATGGAGGCATTTTTGTAGACGAAAGCTATGTCCGCCAAAATGAAGACATCCCCTAGCAAAACATCGCCTTTCTCATTTGCATAAAGTACTTGCCTTCATGTGAACTACCCGACGCTGACCTGCGGTACAGCACGGGCTTCCCAATTCAGCGGGAACAGCCTCCAGAACTTCGTAATTCCATTGGTCTTACATTCCCTCCAAGGGCAGGAGTCCTGCTTCCCAAGACCCATACTTTTTATTGCAACCTGTTACCTATAAGCTTGGTTTTTGCTTGCGGCATTGAGGGTCAAGATGGTTCAAGCTTACCCCAAGAGTTTGTACCCTGCGGGAAGCAAGCTACATTTCGGCGCTGTTGCCTTCCCTGTCCTACGGAATCGGTCAGGCAACGCATCTCAACTCACGCGCCTTATATCCCGACGTTACTCCTACGGAGTCGCTACGCGAACACCTGGGTACAGGTAGAGCGCGGGGCTTACGGCAGTTTTGCTAAAACCAATTTAAACGGAGGATGCGACAGATCTGAGCTTGAAACCGTAGTTGAGTAAAGCTTCTACCATTCAAAATTCAAAATTCAAAATTCAAAATTCAAAACTCAAAATTCAAAACATCTCCTGCGGAGACGCTACGCGTTGGCAAAGCCAGTCCGAAGGACTTACAAAACTCAAAACATCTCCTGCGGAGACGCTACGCGAACAAAACTCAAAACTCAAACCGTTATGAAACCTTCATCTGAACGGGATCAGATCCAGAATGTTTCCATCCACTCCTATTCTAGGATTCTGATTGGGTAATTAGACCGTCGCTGTAAACACGAAGCCGCCGTCCGCGCCAATAAACATTTTGACCATAGGAACCCATGACCCATACTGCAAAACTCAGAAGATCTCGTAGTGGCACTGCCCAGAGCCAGTGAGTTAAGTTGGGAGCAGCCATGCTGCGGATGGAGATTAAGATCTGAACATAACGAACTAGAAAGCAAACTAAAGTAAGGGCGATCGCCCAATTTGCAAAGTGAGCCACAAACAATAGTGGCAGGCAAAACACCGTGGCATGGCAAAAGATCATTGCATAATACTGTGCACCTCGGTTAAAGCGAATTGTTCGTGCCCAGCGGAGTTCCCGCTGATAAACCTCGCCAATGCTTTCTGTGCCAGTGTCTGACTCCAGCACATAGCGAGACAGTTCCACAACATAGCCTGCTGCGGCTGCCCGTTTGCCAATGTTGTAGTCAGACCCAATCCGGTTCAAATGCAAACCGCCATAGTGATTGAGTGCATCCCGGCGAGTTGCGATCGTTGTGCCTATGGCACACCTCAACCCTTTGTCGATCGCCCGTGCGATCAACAAGCTGGGGATAAAATCAAAACAGCGCCCAAAAGAGGCGATCGCTGCACCCAACGATAAAGGGGTGTGCCCAATAAATGCGCAAGTCACCATGCCTACTTTTTCATCTAAAAGCGGAGTGGTCACGATCTCAATGTAGTTAAGCGGAACCCGGATATCACTATCCACAAAAATAATCCAGTCATATTGCGCCTCTTCCAATAAATAACTAAGGCTGCTGTCTTTATGGTTAATTCCGCGCGGTTTTAACCCAGTAAAAACTCTCACTTTACCTGGAAATTTATTGGCTAACTCTGTGAGAATCGGAATCGCTGGATCTTGTGGATCAACAACCCCAAACAAAACCTCGTAGTTGGCATAGATCTGATTACAAAGAGATGACCAATTTTCCCAAGCTCCTGCATCTAATCCACACACCGGGACAAGGATAGAAACGGGAGAGAACGATAAAGCGGGAGAACGATGAGGAAAAGAAGATTTTTCTACACCGGGACTAATAACTATGGTTTGCGCTAGAGCAGATTTAGAGCTAAAAAAGCGATTAGTAAAAAAGGCACATCCTAAATAAAATGCGATTCCCCCAATAATCAAAAGTCCAAACACCACTTCCAAAACAATCATTGTTTAGATCCACAGGATTTTAGTTGCGTTCTAATTTTCTCTCAATTTTTATGCATTCAGGAGCGGGTTTGATATCTACTCAGAACACAGTTGTTCTATCTTGGCGTTCATGAAGAAAGTTTGGTAGACATCCATTTAAAAAACAAAAAGCTAAATGCTTAAGAGCGATCGCTTAAAAAATTATGTAATACAACAAATGAACATACTAAACTGCTCTTTGTCATTGTGTTGTATTCAAGTGAAGCTGTGCCCTATGCCCTTTCGCTAGCATAAGTCGATTCCCCTAACTGTGGGCTAAGCTAGCCCGGCTTGGGTAAGTATTGATGAACATCCTAGGTCAAAGCCTATACTAAGCTTGCTTTGGGAAACACTAAGTTAACGAACAAATTACTTTGGCGATCCTTAACAAAAAGCGCAGAAGCTTAACAAACATACCTCCACGCTAATTATTAGAGAACGCTTCAGGTCGCTACGCACGACCCACTAAGAATTGAAATCAAGCAATTTTTCTAGCTCAACCAGAAAGCAGCTTTTACAGGAAGACTTTTTTCATCGTTTAAGTGGGTGATCTGAGGTTCAGCAAGCTCCTCTAAATTTTGTAGCTCTCTCTTCTTCTCGGCTTGCGTACTCCAAATCATGTCAGTAAGCAACCAGTTAGAAAGTTCAAGCGTTACAGGATGAGGAGGTTCTTGCATAAATGACGAGTCACCCTTGGCATGAGCTTGAACCAGATCAACAACCCAAGGCAAAAAATCTAGAAGTTGTTCTGGCAAAACGGTCAGTTCCAATTGCCATTTCTGATTTACGCCTCGAAAAGCCTGAGCCTGCTTAGCAAAACCCATGTTTCCAGCCCCTTTATTAATGGCGATCCGCAAAATAAAGGGTCTTTCAACTGCCAACTCATCAGGAGCGGTGTAAGCATAAATGTTGAGGTAGTTAAGCTGCTCTCGGTCATTTAGCCACGACGCTACAAAAGAGATGCTGTTGTAAGAACTGCCGCTAATTTTGACAGGCACCTGCATCGCAGACACGAACTGCGTATAAAACTCAGTTCTGAGGCTAGAGAGAACACGGATAGATTCTGGAGTCATATCGTGAAAGCTTGGATGAACTCGATTACTACCACCCAGACTGATTGCCCGTTGAGTCCTTTATTGGCTGAGGTATGGATAAACCAAGGCAATGAATAAGTTCAACGCACTATTTACTTGTAGCGAAACAAAGAATTCCGCTTACGCTGCTTATGCTTGGCGACGGCTTTGCGCTTTTCTTTTTCTAAGGGTGTTTCAAAATGCCGATTTTTCCGCATATCTTGAAAAATTCCTGCTTTTGAAACCTGTCTCTTGAATCGACGCAGAGCGGATTCAATTCCCTCGTTTTCCCCTAGAACTACTTGAGCCATTCTAGATATCCCTCGTGTGACTGTGAACTAAAAACATAAAAATAATCCAGCAGAGTCATGCAGTTAACTGGCTCTGCTGGAACTCTAAAATTTTGTTTGCAAGAGCAAGTTAGAATCGGCGATCGCGGCTTTTATTGTCACCGCCCCAACCGCCCGAAGAACCGCGCTCTTCTCTGGGCTTCGCTTTATTGACTTTTAAATCGCGACCCATCCACTCCGCACCATCTAGTGCTTCAATTGCAGTTGTTTCTTCAGCTTCCGTTCCCATTTCCACGAATGCGAAACCTCTAACCCGACCTGTTTCTCGATCGGTGGGTAATTGGATACGCTTAACGGTACCGTATTCAGCAAAAGCTTGTTTCAAATCATCTTCTGCAACCTGATAGGACAGATTGCCAACGTAAATCGACATAAAGAGCGTCTCCGAGGCATAAAGGAGTGTTTAGAGGAATAAGTTCGGAGAAACACTCACTAACAAAAGCGCTTTCAACAACCGAAAATAATTACCTACTGAGCAATCATAGCACAGTGCTAAAAGACAGCTTTGTCGGTAAGTTTTATTAGTAAAGGTTCACCCTGAAAAACTAAGTAAATTACTTTTTTAGTCACTTAGGTTTACCGAACTTAACTTAGATCCTGGGTTAGCCTACCCTAAAAAACGATCTAAAACCCTAAATGAATGAATATATAACTTGAACTAAAATGGGATTATTTATTTCGCGATCGCAGTTGATCTCTCCCTCTAGCCAAGCAATACCAGGTTGTCGTGATCACGCTAACTTTTATCGCAGCAGCCCAAATTTAGGAACATTACAAGCGGATTCCATCTGCTGCAACCAAATTATCAGACCTTGTGGCCACTGGATGGGCAGAACTCATGGTCAGAGCAATCCAAGTTTGCGTAGCGCATCTTCAGCCGCACGCTTCTCAGCATCCTTCTTGTTTCGGTCTATGCCCCGACCATATTCAACTCCCGCAACATAAACCACAGCAGTAAATTCTGGGCTGTTATCGGTTCCGCCTGAACGCTCAGTCGTGTATTCAGGAGGCTGACGGCTAGGATTGCTATTAAATGCAGGAGCCAAAACAAGTTGTTGTAACCAACCCTTTACATCATCTTGGCTGGGGGGAATTAAGTCCTTTATGGTGGCTAGATTGCTCACTACCTGCTCAAAAAATAGAAGACGCAAAACTTCTTGTCTCTCCTTCTCTACCTCTTCAGCTTCAGGAGCAGAGATAAATCTGAGTAATCGAGTCACACTGTCTATTGCCCGAAACGTGTCATCGGTTAGGAAAGGTTTTTGGTGTGCCCATTTGTGTCGTATGTCAATTAACTCGTTAACAAAAGAGGGATTAGAGCGATCAGATTTACTTGACTTATCTCTGAAAACCTCATTCCATTTTCCGTCTATAACTTTGAGCAGTATGGCTACATCTTTCCAATTTTCACAGAGAATGTCGCCTGCTTCCTGTCTTTCTCTTTGCTCCGCTCGTAAGAATGATTCAACTTCTATTTTCCACTTGTCCTTATAGACAGCCTTCATCTTTTGCTCAACGTAAGGGCATAAGCCGTGTTTTAGCGAGTCTAGAACTTTGTGAATTCTTTCATTATTAGTAACTCCCATCCAGAATCTCCTCGCGACTCAATCTTACTCAAGCCAATTGGCTGTCGTTAAGATTCCCAAAACGGAGCAAGGTCTAACGCTTGACTATGCCACTGACATAATTTGATTGAGTTCAGTCGGAGCTAAGCAGGGATTTAGGATTGTGCCATCTTTAAACCAAATGATGCGGCGAGTGCAGCGGGCAACTTCTGGCTCATGAGTCACCATGACAACGGTCATGCCGCTAGCGTTAAGGTCTGAAAAGATTTGCAAAATCTCCTCAGTCGTGTGGGAGTCTAGTGCGCCTGTGGGTTCATCCGCCAAGAGGACAACGGGCTGTCCTACGATCGCTCTGGCAATGGCAACTCGTTGCTGCTGTCCACCGGATAGTTGATTAGGGCGATTGTTAAGCCGATGCGCCAACCCAACTTTCGTCAGGGCTTCAGTAGCGCGATCGCGGCGATCGCGATCAGGAACGCTGGCATAGACCAATGGCAACATCACGTTTTCTAGGGCACTCAGTTGGGGCAATAGGTGAAACTGCTGAAACACAAACCCTAGTTTGCGGTTCCGCACATGGGCAAGGGCAGAGTCATTTAAGTGAGATACGTCTACGTTGTCCAGGTAATACTGACCTGATGTGGGTTTGTCGAGACAGCCGATCACGTTCATCATCGTAGATTTGCCCGATCCGGAGGCACCCATAATTGAGCAAAACTCCCCTTCTTCTACAATTAAGTCAACGCCAGCCAAGGCACGAACTTCCGTTTCGCCAGAACCGTAAATTTTGTAAATATCTTCAAGTCGAATGATAGTGGATTTGGGCATAGGAAAAGAAGGGTAAGGGACACAGACTTCGGATTAGAGGGTTTGCGAATGCTGGTATCTGACGACTAGGCGCTTCTTAAGGCGACAATGGGATCAAGTTTGGCGGCTTGACGGGCAGGAACTACGCCAAAGAATAAGCCAATGCCACCGGAGACTCCAACTGCAACCGCGATCGCAACGGGCGAAACAGCAGCTTGCAGGGGCGAGATGGCGGAAACCAAGATCACGGCACCAATGCCAACGCCAGTACCCAACAGCCCACCTGCGGCAGATAGGATGACAGCTTCGATCATGAACTGAACTAAAATGTTTTGCTCAGACGCTCCGATCGCTTTCCGTAAGCCAATTTCTTGAGTTCGTTCGGTGACAGAAACGAGCATGATGTTCATAATGCCGATGCCGCCCACGATCAATGAAATTGCCGCGATCGCCGCCAGCATGACAGTCAGCCCCCCCGTAATCGTGCCCACAATCGACAGGACATCCTTTTGAGTTTGAACAGTAAAATCATCATCTCCAGTGGTTTTGTGGCGGAGACGCAGCAAATTGGTGATCTGGAACTCTGCGGCAGGAATGCTTGCCTCATTTTTGGCTGCGATCGAAATGATATTCACATCTAACCCATAAGGAGAAGTCCGCCCCGCCAACCGATTAGCCTGAGTTGTAATGGGCACATAGACTGAATCATCTTGATTGCTACCCAAAAAT
>JBGSWI010000138.1:0-4125 GCA_041752515.1 Leptolyngbyaceae cyanobacterium
GATGTGAATTTGGGCTATATCTTTGCGTTTCGGGCGCTGCCCACAGTGATTTTCTTCTCTGGTCTAATGGCGCTGCTTTATAACATTGGCGTGATTCAGGTGATTACCAATGTGTTTGCCCGGATTTTCTACGCCACGATGCGATTGAGTGGAGCAGAGGCGTTGAGCGGTGCCGCAAATATTTTTGTAGGGATTGAGGCGGCGATCGTCGTCAAGCCGTTTCTTGCCAAAATGACCCGCAGCGAACTCTGTGCAATTTTGTCTTGCTGCTTTGGCACCGCCGCTTCTTCCACCCTAGCGATCTACGTCAGCTTTCTCAAACCCGTTTTCCCCAATATTTTGGGGCATTTAGTCTCTGCGTCGATCATGGCAATTCCCGCCTGCTTTGTCCTATCCAAAATTTTGGTGCCCGAAACGGAGGTGCCGTTGACCTTAGGCGGGATACCCAAGGAACCGAAAGCCTCCAAGCTGCGATCGCCCACAAGCAAACGACAACTGTTAGAGGATGCCAATCGCACCCCGGTTGCCGAGGTGCCCGTCACCGCTGAGGATGAAGAAATTGCGCGGCTTCTGCGGGGTGAAGAGCCGTCAAAACGAGCCGCTTCAGGCAATGAATCAGATGATTTTTCAGAAAACATTCCCCAGGAAACCGTTGGCGGCGAACCGATTGAGCGCGTTAGCCCCCTAGATGCAGCAATCATTGGGGCGTTAGATGGGGTGAAAATGGCAGTCTCGATCGCCGCTGTGCTGATCTTGATCTTGGGCTTAGTTTATTTGTTCAACCAAATTTTCATCTGGCTAGCAACCTTACCTAGCCCGATTGGAGATGTGTTTAAGGTTGTAACTTTGGCAAATATCCTGGGTTTCCTGTTTCTGCCGTTCACCTTTCTGACTGGGGTTTCCCTCGACTGGAATGAACTGTGGCTGTCGTCGGTGATTATTGGTCGGCGCTTGCTAGAAACCGCGATTCCACCCTATCAAGCGTTGGCTGCTGCCGCTGCCGATGGTTCGTTGAGCGATCGCGCCGTGTTAATTGTCAGCTATGCGCTCTCTGGCTTTGCCCATCTCGCTTCGGTTGGGATTTTTGTTGGCGGCACGATCGCCCTGATTCCGTCTCGTCGGAAAGATATATCCGAACTGGGCTGGAAAGCCCTCTTTGCCGGAACCCTCGCAACTCTGATGATTGCCGCTGTTTCTGGGGTTTATTACGTTCCTGGCAATGCCAGCATTTTGGGCGAAAATCAGGTTCCCGCCCCTGCGGCGACCCAGGCTCCTCTCGCGGTGCCCCCAACTCCGGCACCCACTCTAGCACCAACTTCTGCACCTGCGATCGCACCTAAAGGACCTGCTGCCCCTGCTGCCACTCCTAATCCACAAGTGAACCCACCCCAAGTTCCTCAACCTGCGCCAAAACCCTCTCCCAACTAAAGGGATGAGGGCAAATTACCTGGACATTGCTTTACACTGTCAGACTCAATAACTTCGCGATCGCGGGTAAAATATCGCCAAACGCCTTCACAATCGTGGCAGTTTCTGGCAAGCCTTGAAGTTGAATGGGTGCATTCAGGATCTTCTTCGCCTTGCGCCAAATCCCTTCCTTCTCAGGATTCTGGGGATTTTGACCCAGTTCTGCCACGATCTTCACCTGTTCCAGCCCATCCGCTTTGTCTTCTATGGAAAGCTCTTGGGCAGCTTCAATCGCCGCTTGTAGTTGAGTCAACAGTTCCTTAATGCCGGGTTGGGCTGGGTCAAGGGCACTGGGCAACTGATTGATCGTATTCGTGACCGCACCGCTAATTTCTCCCAGGTTGATCGTTGATCCGGTGACATTTCCGCCAATATTCACAGTCCGACTTTGGTCTAGGTTTTGGCTCACGGGGTTTTCTCCTGCAACGGCTTGATTGGTAATGTGAGTTTTTTGATTGGCGAGTGCCAGGGCAATATCTTTTAAGTCAGTGCTACGAAGCTGAAGCTGTTCCACTGTGGCTTCCAGTTGACGCACTCTCGTTTCGTAGGGAGCTAGAAAATCTCGCTGAATGCTGCTTTTGTCAGCCGTTTCGGGCACTGTCAGAGTCAACAGCACATCCTCGCCTTTCTTTTCAATTGCCTGAATGGAATCATAGTTGAGGTCAGGATGTTCTTGCATCAGCTTTTCAAATGCCTCGCGAAAGGCTTCCCGGTTCACACCATTTTTCAACAAAATCTCAACCAGATTCATCATTTTGGTGTAGAGCTTGGCAAAGTCGCCCGGTGCAAACAGTTGATCGGGGTCGTGCGGGCGACGTTCGCGGCTACCGAGCGGGTTGGGCTGTTCCAGAAAGAAAACATACTGGCAATCCACGTCGTCTAGTTTCGTGGTGTGGTCGATGTTCCAGGATTCTAGGCAGGCGGCGGTGAGGTGGGCGTGGGTGAAGTCGGTGCCCACTGCCAGCACTTCTCGCAGGTTAGCATGGTGCAGGTCAGCGCGGCGCAGCGTAGCGTTGCTCAAGTCTGCCCAAGTCAGGTTTGCCCCCTTCAGATCCACGCCATCCAGATTGGCACCGCGCAGATTCGCTTCGATATAGTCCTTCTCGTTGCCATGACCATCGCGGCTGACGAGGAGTTTTAGCACGGCGGCGTTTGCCAAGATGGAATCACCAACTCTAGCTTTATCCAGATGTTGGGCATCCTGCCAGCAGGCATAAGTAAGATTGGTTGGACTCGCTTGAAATTTCCCTTGAGCGTTCTGCTTCCAAGTGTTTCTAAAGTTAGTACTTTTGAGATTGGTCTTTGTAAAATTGACTCTGGTTAAATCTGCACCGCAAAAGGTGGTGCCACCAATAGCAGTAAAGACAATACTCACACTACAAAATGGTGCAAATTTTTCATCGCCTTTAATCGTCCGCCAAGCAACATAGTTACTAAATACAGAAATAACAAAAGCAACAGTAACAACGCTAATGACAGCAGCAGCGGTAACAGGAAAAGAGAAAGGAGAAGAAGTAACGATAACGACAGTGATAAACACACCAATAGTACTAGTGATAACCGTAGCTACAGCACCAGCTTCTGCGCCAGCGACAACAGTGCTACCAACAGCGACAGCAATACCGCCAGCAACAGCGGTAGGACCGGCAATAACGATAGGGAGAGTGCTAGGGAAAATATTAGGGGAAGTGACAGCAATAGCACCAGTGACAGCAGCAGCAATAGCGCCAGCGACAACTATGGTTCCCATTGATTGCGTCGTTAAACCATAACGTGCAATTGCAAAAAACATGAACCCAATCATCAAAATAATCCAGATGCCAGGGATATAAGCGTCGTTAACCGCATTTTTCTGAAAAAGTAAGGATATCAAGAAAGTATTTAAGATTGCTGAAGTCGATGACAGCAGGATCGACAGTACCAATGCTGCTAGCAATTGCCCGATCATCCAGCGTCGCCGCAATCCTGCTTTTGCTTCGGTAAAGTTAGCTCTGGTCAGAGTGGCGTTCGTAAAGTTAGTGCTGCGAATATCAGCGTCCGTGAAGTCTGCGCCAGAGAGATCTTGTCCTTTAAAGGATTGCCCCCGCAGGTTGGTGCGGCGAAAGTCTCGCTCTCCTTTGGCATAGCGTCTCAAAATTTCGCTGGCTTTCATGCAGTTGGCATCCAGAGTTTCGATGATACAAAACTATTTCTTTATACCCGCAGAATACCCGACCTTCAGCCAAAACTAGCGTTGTTTAAAGAAATGGCATTGCTGAATCTGGGGAGGAAATTTGTAGGGGCAATCCCTTGTGGTTGCCCTCCACTTACGTCAGGGTAGGCACAAGACCTACCCCTACAGTCAAAAATCATACTTGCATTCAGCAACGCCAAAGAAATTCCAGGCAATAGGCGAATTTAGCCAGCAAATCAGTGTTTGAACCGCGATCGCAATCAATGGACAAACCCTGCCCTTTTTACCAAACTGTTTCCACATGGGGATAGCTCAAAATCTTGCTATCACAAGTCACCAGTGGAATGCGTATCCAACAAAATCATTATCCTAATGCGTCCCACAAATCCGTCATTGGGTCATCAAAATCTTCTGCAATCACTAAGGGTAAACCCCGCAGCGGATAATGCTTCTGCAATCCTGGATTGCTTACCTCAGACGACTGA
>JBGSWI010000139.1:0-6672 GCA_041752515.1 Leptolyngbyaceae cyanobacterium
GTAGATTTTGCAGAGAATTTCACCGGGAATGATAGCGACATAAGCACGGTAGTCTGCTTGGGATTCTGGCATAGCAAGGCAGGGAATAACAGAATCGTACTGGGTTTGAAAATTAATTTCGATCGCTTCTCGTTTTTGCCCTGACGTAACGCAGCGGTAAGTTCGACGGAGATCCCAAATGTTGAAGGAATAATTCACTCCATCTTTGACTTGGTTTTTCTTAGCTTCTAATGTGGTGAGTCCATCGGTGAAGAGAAATAGGCGCACATGGCTGAGTTGGCTACGCTGGCTGTGAATTAACTGTGCCATGTCAAAGATAGGAGATGCTTCTTCGATTGATTGGTGATATCCCTTGTAGACTTTACTCAGAAAATTAATCAGTTGCTTAAATGCACTTTCGACCGCATCCTTACGGACAGTAGTAGGACTGGGATTCTGAGTATAAATGGAGATGAATAAATCAAGCCGCCCCTCCTCTTCTTGAAGATTGTAGCCGTTGACCTTGATGCCACGGGCACTGTGATAGCAAACGTGACCATCTTCGAGTTCGCCTGCTTCGGTCAAATATTCGATCATGAGGCGGGTGAATGCGTCCTCTCTGAAGGAACCGCCCTCTTCTTCAGTTTGATTGCCTTCTGCCTCAATGATGACTTGTTGGTGAAGATTTTCCACAAATCGAGTTAGTTCCAAATCGTCGTTACTCATAGCTATCTCCTATCAGCGCAATGACTTCTGATTCGGGCATGGAGAAGCGTTTGCACTCAGCCACACTAATGGTGTAACGAACATCTCCTACTCCGTTGCGGAGATCAGATTCAATAATTTTGGGAAAGTCTGCTCCCACTTTGAAGTAGTTGTGTTCTCGAATGGTGTAGCCAGTATTTTCATAGCGAGTCACATGGATGTCTAGATATCCAACTTCAAATAGGAGATTTTCTAATTCATCTCTAGCGATCGCATCCTCAGCAACGAGCGATCGCACACTAGCAACCATCTCAGATAGGGTCTCCCCCTGCCCTTGTCGCACATCCAGCGAGAGATGAAGCAGCACGATCGCCCCTGCCCCCGTATCATCCAGTTGCCGTTCGCTGGCGATCGCTAATTTCTGATGTTGCTTCGCACTGGTGGTCTTCACCTCAACCGCACATCCAGCAAACTGGAAATCTTGCTGAGTAACCTTTGAACCAGTCCAGTAATGAAATCTTTTAAATAGTCCTAGATGTAGAAGAATCAAGCTCCAAGAAAGATTTCTTCTCGATGAAAACGGAGAAAGTTAGGTTCAGGTTGAAACTTTTCTGGTAGGCGTAGTTGATTACCAACGTAAGCGACAAAATTACGTTCCAATGTTTCTTCAGGTAAAAAATCTTGAAGATAGCGGCTTAGAACCAATTTTTGATCTTCATCAAATGTAATTAGTCCTTGATCAAATGCGACATCATGAGTCCGGGCAAGACATAATCCATTTTGAGGATTGAGACGATGTTCTGATTGTTCACGCCAAGGAATAATATGGCTTGCAATTAACAGTTCTGGAATGGGATTTCCAGTGATGCAGCAGCGATTTCCGTAGGATGACAAAATCATTTGACGAAAGAAGTTCTGCCCAATTCTAACTTTAGTTACAACCTGAGCTTCCGTTACTTGTATTATTCGATCTGGAGGAAATTTTGTTAGAGTTAGCTTGGACGTTTTAGATCTTTTTCTGATAAGCAATTGATTGAGATCAGAAAATCCAAAACCAATTAATTCTTGAAAACGTTCTTCACTTTCTGTCCCTAGTTTTTCCCAGTTTGCTGTAAATTCATCCCAGATTTCCCGATCAGCTTTACTTGCTCCACTTAGCCCTCGAATGCCACGCGCTTGATGTACTGGATCAAGCGAAGCAAGATTACTGAGTTTCATCGCTAGACTGCTGGGTGTTCTTTTCAGTTTTTCAGAAACCTCGATGATGATAGGTTTTCCATGATCAAGCTGACCAAATGGCAACTTGCAATATAGATTCATTGCAATGATGAGTTCATCTCGTGTCCAGGGTTTCCTAATATTCATGAACTCTCAGCCTTGTCATCCTAAAATGTCGGATCAGTATACGGATCGTAAACACCAACTAGAACGGTGCATCCACCTTTTGAAATCCACTTGCTTTTAGGTTTTGAAAAATGCACACGGATTTCAAAATCTCCGATACTTTTATCCTGCTTCATCCAAAATGTCTTACCTGACTTGCTAATGCGGGTAATGATGTAGGTACGACGATCTGTGTACCATAATTCTGTAGCACTCATACCAATGGCTGGTGCTGGAGTATTTTGCATTGTGGAAAGCATGAGATTTTGTAGCGAACCGTACATTGCTTATCCCCTTCTGACTTTCCTGAATTTTACAAATTCCTACACAAAAATCATGCTCAGATTCTATATCCCTTTCCAGTTTTCTCATTTTACCAATACCAACCCATGACAAAACTTGACAAGGTGGTTCGCCTACTAAAATATCTACTGCATCAAGAGCAATTCCAAAGTTATCAAGATTTTGAAGATCACGAATATCTTGAGGTGGAAGTTTCAGCTTGGCAGAAGGGAAGTTTTGATGATGAGTCGCGATCGCATAACGATTTTGGTCAATTCCGCCTAAAATCTGGCACCCAGCGTTTTTAAACCCTAAACTCATCCCCCCTGCACCACAAAAAATGTCTAGCACAGTAGGTTTGATCTTTCGGCTAGCTCTTTCCTCAGTCATCTGCATTATTCGCTCAATTCACCTTGCGGATTCTTTTGAATGATACATGAGAATCTCTAGGCTTCAGCCCCCGTAGTGGCTTTGCAGCTCGAACAGTATATTTTCTGCTCTAGCCAGACTTTTGGGATAACTCACAAGCTATAAGCGCAGGAAAATATAAGTGTTGCCTGCGTCAGTAGGTTTCAAACCACCGCCGTGACAGTGAACTTAGAACAGCATGACTACGGATTAATTAGAATTGACTAACCCAGTTCAAGCAGGGTGTGACAGTAGAACGGATAGCCCTCGTTTCAGCCACAATTCGTATCGCAGTACAATAAACGCAACCACGGGTGCTAGAAGACAAGCAACCAAGAACCATTGGGCGATCGCGGCTAAATCGGTGTGAAAGTGTTCGGTTGCCAAAATCACAAAATCATTGTCTAACACTCCGCCAATGCCGCCTTCATAAAAAGCTCGAAAATCCTCGTCGTGGATCAATTTCCAGGAAAATTGCAGGTCATAAAACCAGGTAAAAAAGCCCAGCATTGCGTAAATAGAGCGATCGCCCGCAATGCGACACAAATAACCACTGGCAGACAAATAGAGGCAAAGGGCGATCGCAACTAACTCCATGCCGTGCCCCATAAAGGTTGAGAGCATCGTATTAGTGGAGGTGCGTAGACAAAAAGTATATAAAATCGTGAGTCCCGCCAACACGCCCAGCAGTCTTGGATAGAAACGACATCCATAGGCAAGCAGCGCCAAGCCAAGATAAATCAGCCCGATTACCAGGAGAGACTGCTCAAACACCAGCGTAATGCCGCCGCCATAGAGCAAATTTACGGTGGGCAAGGCAGGGCGACCAAAGAGCCAATGAGTCACGGCATGACCCACCTCATGGACTATGACCAAAAAGCCAGCAAACAGCAGCTTCAGCGGGCTGATTGTGATGAGAAGAATCGCCAAAATCAAGCCTGTGCCCAATGCGCCCCAGCCAGCGGAACTAATCTTTTCTTGGCGTAAACGACGCGATCGCTCCGGCAGAGTGGCTACTACAGCCAGAGCCTCTGTCCGAGGGGATGTTTCTTCAACCTGAAAAGTTTCTGCCGCAAGCGAATCTAAAGCGGGTAGCGTCAATGTTTTGCGCCATGCGAGTTGCGTAGCGCCTAGATGTCGGGCATAAATTTCGATTTGAGTGATGCGGTTGGGTGGCTGGCGTTCTAGTGTTTGGCGAATCAGGGCGATCGCGGCTGCTGGCTCCGGGATGCAATCACCCTCCAATAAAACTCGCAAGCCAGTGTATCGCCGCTGCACCCTGACCTGAATCTGCGAATCTAATGCGTCCTCTAGCAACGCCGCGATCGCGCCGCACTCCTGTTGATTCGCTAATTCTGTCTCATTCTGTTGCGCCATCGTTTTTTTGCCTTCTTTCCCATTCCTCATCTCAATCTTGGCTACTTTTTTACCCCATTTTTCGGAATAATAGAACGAGCAGCCCTTGTACTCAGTTTTAGCAATCCTATGGCAACGATTAACGATAACTATCTCAAACTCAAAGCGGGCTACCTGTTTCCAGAAATTGCGCGACGAGTCAATACTTTTGTTGCCGAAAATCCCGATGCAAAAGTAATCCGACTGGGAATTGGCGATGTCACGGAACCCCTGCCAGAAGCCTGCCGCACTGCAATGATCCGCGCGGTGGAGGAAATGGGCGATCGCGACGGGTTCAAGGGCTATGGTCCCGAACAAGGCTATGAATGGCTGCGAGCAAAGATTGCTCAGTTTGATTTTCAAGCGCGGGGTTGTGACATCGATGCCTCCGAAATCTTTATCTCCGATGGTTCCAAGTGCGATTGCGGCAACATCCTCGACATTTTTGGCAACACCAACACGATCGCCGTTACCGATCCGGTCTATCCGGTCTATGTCGATACCAATGTCATGGCAGGACATACCGGCGATGCCAACGATCGCGGTGAATATGGCGGCTTAGTCTATCTGCCGATCTCGGCTGAAAATCACTTCACTGCCACTATTCCGACTGAAAAAGTAGACCTAATTTATCTCTGCTTCCCTAACAACCCCACCGGAGCCACTGCCACCCGCGAACACTTGCAGGCTTGGGTCAACTACGCCCGATCCCACGGCTCAATTATTTTCTTCGATGCCGCCTACGAAGCGTTTATTACTGATCCAGAATTGCCGCACTCCATTTATGAAATGGACGGAGCTAGAGAGTGCGCGATCGAATTTCGTTCTTTTTCCAAAAATGCCGGGTTCACCGGCACCCGTTGTGCCCTAACCGTTGTGCCCAAAACCCTGATGGGCAAAGCCGCAGACGGCTCGAATGTATCACTGTGGCAACTGTGGAACCGTCGCCAATCCACCAAATTTAACGGAGTGTCCTACATCGTTCAACGAGGTGCAGAAGCCGTTTATTCGCCCGATGGACAAAGCCAAGTTCGGGCATTAGTTCGATTCTATATGGACAATGCCCAAATCATTCGCGAACAACTAACCGCCGGCGGAATTCAGGTATATGGCGGTGTAAATGCGCCTTACGTGTGGCTAAAAACGCCTCATAACCTCTCAAGCTGGGATTTCTTTGATAAGCTTTTGAACGCCGTTAATGTGGTGGGCACACCCGGCTCTGGTTTTGGTGCCGCAGGGGAAGGATATTTTAGGATTTCTGCGTTCAACAGTCGCGAAAACGTGGAAGAGGCAATGCAACGCATTACTAGAAAGTTTAAGGTTTAACTCTGAAAAACAAACGCTGTGGGCAGGTCGTCCTGCCTTAGAGCCGTAAATCTTTAAAAAATCACTTTGGCGGTGCTACTCCGCAACCATTAGCTAGGGATTAAGGGCTAGGGACTAACGCAATCCGCCCCGCATCCATCTCTGACATTAATAACTCAAGAGCTTCAAAATCTGAATCCGAAATATGCCCCAAGCGCGTCAGTTCGTGGTTAATTTCATCTTCAATATTACAGGTTAGCCTTTTGACATGAAGGGCTTCTTCGACCAATCTTCGGATCATGCTGATGTGATTCATGACTATCTACAGAACTCCATGCAAGCATTGTCTTTTAACTACCCAGAGCGGTGAGTGATTAAGGTCTAGATGCTCCGTGATTTAGATCACCCAAGGGATAAATGTGGATTTCTGGCAATTGCTTCAAAGCGAGATGCTCCCCACGATTGAATATTGAGAGTCATTTGTCTGTGGCGGAAGGAATTACCCAGTGATAGAGAGTTGCAATCTCTTCAGCTTCGATGGGTATTTGAATCACTCGGTCTGGAGTCCAGTCTCCCATGTCAAAATCGTGAGACACCACGCGAGTACCCGGTTTAAGCTGGTGAAATAGTTGAGGTTTAAGCTTTAGGTTGAGGTGGGTCAGCAGATAAAGAATGATGATGCTTGCGGGGCTAAAGTCGCTGGCGTATAGGTTTTGATGACGAAAAGTAACCCGATCGCTCACTCCAGCAGCTTTAGCATTAGCAGTGGCTTCTTGAAGGCGATCGCCATCGACATCAATGCCAACCCCATGCGCCCCAAAGCGCTGAGCCGCTGCAATCAGAATACGTCCATCGCCACAGCCCAAATCATAAATCACATCTTGGGGAGTCACCTGAAGCAGGGTGAACATCTCGTCTATCACCGCTTGAGGGGTGGGAATGAAGCCAATATCGGGTTTAGGTTGCGTCATGATGAGCCAGTAGAAAGCCGAAAGATATTTCGCGGTGAAAGTAATACCGTTTTGAGTTTTGAGTTTTGAGTTTTGAGTTTTGAGTTTTGAGTTTTGAGTTTTGAGTTTTGAGTTTTGAGTTTTGAGTTTTGTTCGCGTAGCGGCGACCTAGGAGATATTTTGAGTTGCAAGGCAAAGAAACATTGCCGCTTCCAGCAGATTATCTGTCGCGTTTTAATTTCAAATTGGTATAGGAAAGCCGCAG
>JBGSWI010000140.1:0-15195 GCA_041752515.1 Leptolyngbyaceae cyanobacterium
TGTGTTGAACATTCCCTTTGCGATCGGTGCGTTTGTGTTTGGGGTGGGTTCTGTGATGGCGATCGGGTTTATCAAATCCAAAACTCGCGTCAAAGAAGATACGGTGATTGGCTTAGTTTTTACTGGATTTTTTGCGTTTGGTGTGGTGCTGATTTCTAAAGTGAAAAGCACGGTTGATTTATCACACATTTTGTTTGGCAATGTTTTAGGGATTTCGGATTCTGACATTATTCAAACCCTCATCATTAGTGTCATTACTCTGGGGACGCTGGCGATCTTACGTAAAGATCTAATTCTGTTTTGCTTTGACTCCACTCACGCTCGTTCGATTGGGATCAATATTGTTTTTCTTTACTACGTTTTGCTATCTTTGCTATCGCTCACGGCGGTTGCTGGGCTGCAAACGGTAGGCATCATTTTGGTGGTTGCAATGCTAGTGACACCAGGAGCGACGGCGTATCTGTTAAGCGATCGCTTTGACCACATGGTACTGATCGCAATGGCTTCGGGTGTATTTTCTAGCGTCATGGGAACTTATATCAGCTATCACATTGATGGCTCAACAGGCGGATGCATTGTGGTGTTGCAAACACTACTCTTTGTGGTTGCAATGTTTTTTGCACCCAAGCATGGATTACTCGCTAGCGCTACAAAGCAACGGATTGAATCATCCTGCACCAGCGAATCATGATTCTATTTTTTATTGATCTTGCTTACCCCTTCTCAAACTTAATCACGACCGCCCTGACCTGCACCGAGCCTTTAGGTCAGTGAACTTCTTAACTTCTTAAGTCGAAGCTATTTTTACTTTTGAATTGGCGAAAGCTAAACGACTATCTCTACAAATTTTTCTGAATATGGACTAGAAGGGGCGATCGCCTTAGCCTTCTTCTCCGGGTTTCGCTCTTTTCCGCTTTCCTCTCATCCATCAAAGCCGCACATCTTTACAAAATTTTTTAATTTCTCATATATGTAGCGCGGTACTCTCTTGAAAGTGTGGCGAACCTTGCTGCGAAACAATAATTGTCTTTATTTGCGACCCCAAGACTCGTTAAACTATTAACCAATACCCTAAGACACCACGATAATTATGAGCGTAGTTAGCCAAGTCATTCTTAAAGCCGATGATGAGCTTCGCTACCCAACCTTTGGCGAACTTCAAGCCGTGAAAGAGTACTTTCAAACTGGCGAACAGCGCACTCGCATCGTCGAAGCGCTGTCTGCAAATGAAAAAAAGATCGTTCAAGAAGCCAGCAAGCAGCTTTGGAAGAAGCGCCCTGACTTTATTGCTCCAGGTGGTAACGCCTATGGTGATAAGCAACGGGCGCTGTGCCTCCGAGACTATGGCTGGTATCTGCGGTTGGTTACATACGGCGTTCTTGCTGGAGACAAAGATCCGATCGAATCGATTGGTATTGTTGGCGCGCGCGAAATGTATAACGCTCTGGGCGTTCCGGTTCCCGGCATGGCAGAAGCAATTCGTTGTTTAAAGTCAGCCTCTCTGGAACTACTCAGTGACGAGGATGCAGCAGAGACTTCCCCCTACTTCGATTACATCATTCAAGCGATGTCTTAGGCATTGGCACAACTTTAATAACGTTGAAAAGTTGAATTGTGTTTCTGTTAGAGATTAACTTTCAACTTATTTCCCACGGTAGGCAAGACTCGATAGCCCTAGGCTAAGAGTTTTGTTTGTTGTGGGAAATCTTTTTTCGAGTAAAAGCACAATCTTTTTTGTGATACCCATTTGAAATTGAAACGCGATAGATGATCTGCTGAAAGCGGCAATGTGTCTTGGTCTTGCAACTCAAAATATCTCCTACAGAGACGATACGCGAGCAAAACTCAAAACTCAAAACTCAAAACTCAAAACTCAAAACTCAAAACTGTATAAGATCCCTCAGTCAGTCTTTTGAAACGAGAGCGACCTAGAAACGACTCCAGTGGTAGGAGAACTTAATGCAGCTTGCTTCCTGTAGGGGACTCGAAGCCGTTGTTCACGCCAAAAAACTGCCTGTGGACGGCGGTTGCCCCCTTCAAGCCATCGTCAGGTGCCTCTTGCTACAGTCTGTAAGCTTCCTCTATTAAACAATGATGGATTAGCCATCTAATTCACTGAAGGCTAGGTCTGTTTCAATCGAACTCAGACAGCGATTTTAGAGGCGTAACGGACGGCAAAGCAATGATTTTTGCAGATACAAAACCCAGAATTATTGTGTGCGGTTTAGATGCAACCGGATATAAAATCTTCCGGCTGCTGAAGCACCAAGGTATTGCCGTTGTGGGCATCCACGATCGCCCGTTGCCCGGTGAGGGCGATGATGTGATCATTGGCGACCTACAAGCCGCGCAAACCCTCTTAGAAGCAGGGATTCGCGAGGCTCAAACCTTGGTCTTGACGGACAATGAAGATGGCACCAATTTGGGCGTTTTAATGCAAGCGCGAGTCCTCAATCCCCGGATTCGGATTGTGAATCGTTTGTTCAACACCAGCTTGGGGGAGCGGTTGGATAGCACTTTGCCCGACCACATTACGATGAGTGTTGCATCGCTTTGTGCGCCGATTTTTGCATTTTCGGCGTTGGGCAGTGCGGCAATTGGTCAGTTAGGGCTGTTTAACCAAACGTGGCCCATTCATCAGGTACATATTGATGAGTTCCATCCTTGGCGGGGACGCAAGCTAAGTGAGCTTTGGGACGATCGCGATCGGATGTTAGTTTATTACATCCCAGCCAAGACCCGGCTGGATCTTGTGTCGGCAGTGGTGCAGGGGCACTCGCTGCAAGTCGGCGATCGCTTAATTATGGGCACAAAACCGACTGTTCACGCGGCTCAACAGCGATCGCTGGCTCAACGACTCAATAAATTATTCACAGCCCTAAAATATCTACGTCAACATAGCCAAGGGCTGTTAGCGAGCCTTTTGCTGCTGCTGGTGATGATTTTCATCTCCACGCTGGTCTATGTCTCGTCCATTCTCAAAACATCGCCAGTGGATGCGCTTTATTTCTCTGTCAGCATGATTACGGGCGCAGGAGACAGCCTCGTTACGGTGGGCAATCCTCCCGACAGTTTAAAGCTGTTTACTATTTTCACCATGTTGATTGGCGCTGCCATCATTGGGCTATCCTATGCACTGCTGAACGATTTCGTTTTGGGCACTCGATTTAGTCGCTTTTGGGAAGCGGCGCGAATTCCGCAAAAACAGCATTTTATTGTCTGTGGCTTGGGCAGTGTAGGGGTTCAAATTGTGACCCACTTGCATCAGTGTGGACATGAAGTCGTCGTCGTCGAAAAAGATCCCAACTGTCGTTTTCTTAGCACTGTGCGATCGCTCAAAATTCCCGTTATCCAAGGCGATACTACTTTACCCACCACGCTCAAAGCCGCTAATTTCACTACGGCTCAAGCGTTGATCACCGTCACCAGTAACGATACTGTCAATCTAGAAACTGCCCTCAACGCCAAAAGTCTCTCCCCCAAAGTGCCCGTTGTTGTTCGCTATCACGATCCAGAGTTTGCCTGGATGGCGCAGCTTGTGTTTGAGTTTGACGCAGTTCTAAGTCCAGCAGAACTGGTGGCTCCCGCATTTGCCGCCGCTGCTTTGGGAGGGCGCGTCTTGGGCAATGGCATGACGGCAGATAGCCTGTGGGTGGCATTGGCAACCCTAATTACCCCGGCTCATCCATTTTGTGGCAAGTTCGTGCAGGAAATAGCAGTGACCGCAGACTTTGTGCCGCTCTACTTAGAAACCCCTTCTCAAAGGGTACATGGTTGGGATTTACTGGAAGTTTGCCTCAGCGCAGGGGATGTGCTTTATCTGACCATGCCAGCCAATCGTTTGGAGCAGTTGTGGCAATCAGCACCCACTCAATTCATACAATCAAGCGCAGCATAGATCTGTCAACTCTTGTGACTGCGTGTAAGTGCGTATCGCTTACGGGTACTTTATGGGATGCAAATTCCTAAACCTTTTCCGCAATCAATAGCACATGATACGATCAATTTTGAATAATTAAGAAAAGTTTTCAAATGAAAGAGATAGATCTTCAAGCAACAATTGACATACTCAATTCCATCATGGAATTTGAACTGGCAGGAGTCGTTCGCTATACCCACTATTCCTTAATGGTGACAGGTCCGAACCGAATTCCAATTGTGGGTTTCTTCAAAGCGCAAGCGACCGAATCGCTACTCCATGCCCAGCAAGCTGGCGAAATCTTGACTGGGCTAGAAGGGCACCCTACCTTACGCGTTGCCCCCATGGAAGAGTCTTTCAAACATTCTGTGTTTGACATTCTGCAAGAAACTTTAAACCATGAGAAAACAGCGCTTAACCTATACAAAACTCTTCTAGAAACAGTTGTAGATGCCAGCGTCTACCTTGAAGAATATGCCCGGACGATGATTGGGCAAGAAGAACTTCATGGAATGGAGGTTAGAAAAATGCTCCGTGATTTTAGCCCTGTAGAAGCCTAAAAAGTAGAGTTGCAGGGTTTCCAGTTGGGAGTGAGCCTGCAACTCTAGCTCAATTCTTCTACGCTCCTTCTCCTGTAATGGATAATTCTTCAACCCAGACGTAAGGACACACGCCCGAAGGGGTGAGATGTTCTTCTTGACCAAGATGAGTGATGGATTTCATCAGGGAGAGGATGTTTCCGGCAACCGTGGCAGATTCTACACTGATCCGCTTACCGTCTTTGAGCAGCCAGCCATCAAACGGCAACGAAAAAGAACCCTGGAGGGCTTTTACGCCAGCGTGCAGGGCTTGTAGATCGTCCACTAGTACCACATTTTCGGCGGTGTCAAGATCCAAGTCTGGCTTCCCTGGCGAGTTGGAAAACACATGGTAAAAATGGGGACTAACGGTGACTTTTGCGCCCATATTAGCGTTTCCAGTAGGATTGGCGTTCAAACGTTTAGCCGTGCCAGCACTGTGAAGAAAGCCCGTCAGTATACCATCGGTGATTAGAGGCGTGCGGCGAGTTGGGGTGCCTTCGCCATCAAAGGTTGTCATGCCAATGTTGGCGGGATGGAGGGCATCATCAGCCAATGATAGCAGCGGCGACGCGATCGCGCTTCCCAAGGATTCTGGCGTAGATAAACTTTGCTTATCTAAAATGTTTTGGGCATTGAATAGGTTAGAAAACGCTCTGAGCAAATCCAAAAACGCTTCGGGTGAAAAGACAACAGTGTATTTACCTGTAGTAATTTTTTCGTAGTCTAAATGGCTAATCGTTTTTTCTGCCGCTTCCTTCACACAACCTGCCACATCTAGCTGCTCTACGCCCCGGCTAACCCGAAAGGCTCCGGCACTACGATTTTTCTTCCCTTCTACTTGTGTTTTGGTGTAGAGATACATTGACGCAGTGGAGGCAGATTCTGTTCTCATGGCTCCCTCGCTGTTGAGGTAGAAGCGATCGCTGTCCCGTTGAGCAATGCTGTTATAGGGCACTGAGGCGATCGCGGCATGGGCTGATTTCAAGTCCTTTTCCGCCCCTAATAGCTTTTCGAGCAAATTTGAAACCCCGGCAGGTGGCAGTTTCTCGTGAGATTCTTGTGCCAAAGGAGCCGCAAACTCCGGACTAAAATCCGGCACGTTTTCCGTTGCGCCAAAAAAGCTGGCTTCAGAAGCCGTTTTCAGCGCCAATTCTAGCCCCACCGGATCAACATTCGTCGTGGATGTGATTCCGACTGAACCCTGATCATTCCACACCCGAACCGCAACAGTGCAGCGATTTGAGGCTTTTACTTGATCCTGTTTACCTTGATCCACCTTGACACTGGACTCGTCAATAATTGAGCCTGCCATATCAAATTTATGAATTCCTAAACGGCTAGCCGCCGCTTTTGCTTCCGTTGCAAGTTCTTGAATGGTTGGCATATTTTTTGTTGAATGGAATAAAAGTTTTGAGGGGGGAGAGAGATAAAAGTTTTGAGTTTTGAGTTTTGAGTTCTAGAAGCTGGATAGGGGTTTTTCCTCTTTTCTCTTCTCAATTTCTCTCTTCTCTCTTCCCTGACATCTGAAGCCCGTCACCTGAAACCTGTCACCTGAAACCTGTTTCTACCGCCCACCCACGGTGATGGAATCCACCTTAATGTGGGGTTGCCCGACGGTGGTGTAAACGGTGCCGCTGACGGAACCGCAGAATCCGGCTGCCAGATCAACATCATTGGCGCACATGGAAATTTTAGGCATGATTTCGGTGGCATCGCCAATGAGGGTTGCGCCTTTTAAGGGTTGGGTCAGTTTGCCGTTTTCAATGAGGTAGGCTTCATCCACGGCAAAGTTGAATTGACCGACGGCTCCCACGCTGCCGCCGCCCATTTTTTTGCAGTAAATACCGCGATCGACCGAGGCAAGTAGGTCATCCACGGAATATTCACCGGGGGCGATGTAGGTGTTCCGCATCCGGGAGGCAGCAGAGAAGGCGTAGTTTTGGCGGCGACCGCTGCCGGTGCGGGGGTGCCCGGTTCGCATGAAGCCAGCGCGATCGCTGATAAAGTTTTTCAGAATGCCGTTTTCAATCAGCAAAGTGCGCTGAGTGGGCATTCCTTCATCATCCATGGCGATCGTGCCAAAGGCATTTGAAGTCAGTCCTTCATCCCAAGCCGTAACGCTTTCATGAGCAATTTTCTCGCCTTTTTTATCGAGAAACGGCGTGGTGCGTTTTTCAATTTGGGTCGTTTCCAGCAAATGTCCGCAGGCTTCATGAAAAATCACGCCGCCAAACTTATTCGCCATCACAATCGGATAGGAACCCGATTCTACATAGTCGGCGTAGAGCATTTTGCCAGCCGATTCTGCCACGTGTTCCGCTGTGGTTTCATAATCCCAGGTGCGAAGAAAACCGGGGTTGCTGGTATCGCCGACCCGTTCGCTAATCGAAGAGCGCTGTTCGCCATCGGCACAGAGCAGGCTAAAGCCGACCGATTGAGTCAGGCGCACATCTCGCGCAAAGGTGCCATCACTGGCAACGACTAGCACTTCTTGCCAGTTGCGAAAATAATCGGCGCGGCGCGATTGCACATGAGTCGCTTTTTTTTGCAAGCGAGAGTTGGCGGCTAATAAAACATCGCCCATTTCGCGCATGGAGCTAGATTCGCCCATCCATTTATCTTTGTCGCGCAGGGTGCCGTAGTCGCGCAGGGGTTCTAGGTTGATTTCGGGAATGAAGGCGATCGGGGCGGGTAGCTGTAAGCCCAAAATGTCGAGCGCTTTTTCAAGGGCAGATTTTAAGCCGGTAAAGGTGACATCGTTGGTGCTAACGTAGCAATCGGTTAGCCCGCGAAAGACGCGCACGCCTGCTCCGGTGGTGAGGGCGGGGGCAATGTTCGTAATGCCATCGTTTTCAGCGGTGCAGCTAATGTAGTTGACCCGTTCTAGAAAGAATTCGATGAAGTCTGCGCCAGAAGCTCTCCCTAAACCCAGGAGTGTGGATAGGGGAGATGCCCAGCTTTCGTCAAAGCGATCGAGGGCAGAAGTATATTTTAGAGTGGGAATTTCCCTGGAGCGAAGTAAGGAAGTGGCAAGCATGAGAATCCTCGTCTGCGGAGCGTCGATGGGCGATGGGTGAATGGTGTCACTTTTCACTCATCCAGTTTCTTCACTATAATTCGCCTTAACAAAACTCTGCACTTTAGCGGTCTTTTTCTGAGTTAGATCTATCAAGCAGAGGGAATATTTAAGTTAAGCCTTGATCAGACACTCCTTCTTTGCCTCGATCGCTCTTTGGATCGGGGTGGGGCTGTCGTTCCATCGCCCAGTGCGATCGCCTAGGGCGATCGCCGATCACTAACCCGCAAATAGCCGTTTCCCTAAGCTTGAGAATACTATGGTGACTGCAACTTCCTACCCACATTCTGCTCATTCTAAGAATCCCAAAAAGCATAACCATTACGGATTCCGCGACTTTTTTCAATTTGATACCGATAAGGGCACCATTACCGACTGGAATGGCAGTCTGAACGTTCTCACGACCGAAGATTTTATTATTGGCTTGGTGCAAGGTTTGGAAGAAGAGGTGGGAGACGCTTCGGCAGCCATCATGTATACGATTGGCTGTGAGTGGGGTCAGAAAGATGCGTTCTTTTTTGAAAAGTGGTTTGAAAAAGAATTCGATCGCAACATTCGTCAAACCAATCTGCTGTTTTTGCTAGAAACCTGGTGGTGGCCCTTCACGTCTCAAGGCTGGGGCAGATGGGAAGTAGACATGGGCGATCGCAAGCAGGGCTTCATGTTTATTAACGTGTTTGATTCTGCCGTTGCCCGAACGCTAGGCGATGTTGGCAAGCCCGTTTGTTACCTTTACGCCGGTTTGTTTGCAGGCTTTTTTACCGAAATGGTGCGAAAGCAACTTAGCTGCATCGAGATCCAGTGCTATTCCATGGGCGAAACCTACTGTAAATTTTTGCTGGGCAGCCAAGACCGAATTGATGCCGCTTCCTTCTGGATGAATGAAGGGGCAACCGCAAAAGATATTGAAAAACGCTTGAAAGAGGGGGCAATATTACGATGAATACCCCAATGGCGATCGCAAATAGCTCCAGTTTTATGAATCCGGGCAAGTGGTTAGAATCTTCAGTCCAAGAGTTTTTCAGCGCTCTAAATTGGGAAGACCTGCCACTGGATATTCAGCACGGCGAGGTCACATCTCAATATTCCAATGCGCCCCTCAGCCTAGACCTGAGCGTCAGCAGATTTTTTGCTGCGATTAACTGGGAAGGAGCCGCGATCGCCGCTCCCGTCTCTGCCATAACCCAGCCCACTTCAGCCGATCGGTTCACCCTGGACGATTTTTCAGACTTGTTTGGCTAATCCGAATTACGCTTCTCGCCATTCATTCCCTATTCTCTATCCCTTACTCCTATGCATCCACAACTTGAAGCAATTTTTGACGATGCGGAAAGCCGCTATCTAAAACCAGACGAACTTCAGGTGCTGAGTCAATACGTCGATTCATTACCCCTTCGACTCAACGCCTACCGCACCTTGCGCGATCGCGAACTAGAAGTCATGCAGCCCGTTGCCGACCAGCTTCAGACACAGTTACCGAATGAAAAAATTGAAAATTTAGAGCGCGCCATCAAAACCGCCATGTTGACCTTGCGCTATTGCGCCATGGGGCTGCTGCTCAACGATCAATCCTTTGCTCAAGATCGGCTAATCAGTTGGCTAGGCGGCACCATGCGCTTGTACAACATTCAATCCATCAACATCGTGCTTTACCGTTTGATGCGGCAGCACCTTTCTCAGATACTCAGCCCTCCAGAAATGAATTTGCTGACTCCTTACCTAACTTCAGCAGAAACTTTAATCCGCGAACAATCGCTTGAAACGACCAGTAAGCAGTGACTTAAGTAGATCACTAAGTTGTTTACTCCTCACTAAGAAGCTTTCGGATTCGCGTTTGCCTAAACGATTAGGTCAATGTCTCAACCCTTCTAAAGTTGACCGTTGAGGGTTGAGCGTAGTCGAAAACCGGGCTGATTTCATTCTGAACCATTGATTGATTCTTCATCCTCGCTCTCTATCCCCTAAAAACCTATGATTTCTGTTGCTGACTTACTGACCAATAATCGGATTCCTGGCAACTACTTCACCACCGATGCTTACGTGCGGAGTGATTTGGAGTTGGGCTTGCTCGAAAATCGTCGGGGCGATCGCCTCTTGGCACTACCCGAAACATTGATTCAAGCGATTTACTCTGGGCTAGATCGAGAAACCGGGCAGGCAACTCGATTAGTGCTGTTTAACTGCGGTCGCTGGTGGGGCAAAAATTTCTACACGCGCTTTCGCGAAGAGCTAACGGATTATTACGGGCAAGCTCTGGCAGATATGACGATGGCAGAATTTTTGCAGTGTTTTGAGCAGTGCTGGATTACTCACGGCTGGGGCAAATTCAAAATGGATTCAGAGTACCAAAATCGAGGATTTTTGGTGATTGAAACCGTCAATTCTCCCTTTGCTAGCCAAGCCCCTAAGGGCGATCGCCCCATTTGCTTTTTTGAAGCAGGGATTCTAAGTTCCTTTTTTAGTCAACTCACCGGCAAAGAACTGCACTGCATTCAAACTACCTGCGAGTCGTTAGGGGCAGAGCGCAATTACTTTGTGGTGGGTTTAGCAAAACGGCTTCAGCCTGCCGAAGCGCTGGTGGAGCAGCAAGTGCCTCACGCTGCCATTATGGAAACGCTGTGTGCTTAGGAATGTATTTAACCTGCCGTGTCTAATTTGCTGACCAATGTGCTTTATCATTCCAACTATCGTCTGCTGGGGCTAGTTGGACAGGGGCAATTTGGGCGTGTCTATTGTGCCAGTCATCGCAAGACGGGGCGGTTAGTGGCGCTTAAAGAACTAAACCGCGATCGCTTTTCGACCCGTAATTTTCTGCGTGAACTGCGTTTTTTGCTGAGTTTGCAACATCCCAATATTGTGAACTGTCAGGCGTTAGAGCATACCGCCACGGGGCGCTGCTTAGTCATGGATTACTGCGAAGGCGGCACCCTGCGAGATCTGCTAAGCGACGAGATCCAGCTTCATCCATTACAGGGGCTAAATTTGATTGCCCAAATTTTGGCAGGACTAGATCATGCCCATCAACGAGAGATTGTGCATTGTGACATTAAGCCAGAGAATATTTTGCTAGTGGCGACTGCCACAGGGTGGACGGCTCGAATTACCGATTTTGGGATTGCTCGATTAAGCCAAGAGCTTTCAACGGATGGATTTGGCAATACGGGATCGCCCGCTTACATGGCTCCCGAGCGCTTTTATGGGCAGCATTCTCCTGCCTCTGATCTCTATGCTGTAGGAATTCTGCTGTTTGAAGTGCTAACGGGCTATCGTCCTTTTTCTGGGCTTCCAGGAGATTTAATGGCAGCACACTTAAATCAGGCATTAGTGCTGCCCGATGCCATTCCAGAGGCGGTTTGCCCGATTATCTGCACGGCACTGCAAAAGTTACCGGCTCGGCGATTTCGGTCGGCGGCAGCAATGCTGAGCGCTTTAGAGAACGCGATCGCCCAGTCTGAAAACCTGATATCCGCATGGCAGCCCCATCTATTGCAGCGTTCATCAGTAGCACGGGCGATCGTCCCTTTTCGGGATGCTTATCAAGAAAACTTGTCGTTTCCGGTGCAGCAGCTAGCCGCATTGCACAACAGTTCAAACACCAATATCCAACCGCTTTATCAGGCATTTAACCATCAGATTGGCTGTCAATGGTTTAGTGAAGCTGAACTTTTTAATAAAACGGCTATGGCGGCGGGTTCTAAGCGTGAGGGGGGTTCTGCATCCTTAAGCCCGATGACAACGATCCAGTTGCCGGAGCCTGCCTTGCAGTTGCAGATTTGTGCCCAAGTCTGCTTTGTAGCGACTGATCAAGCGATCTATCGATTCCCTTTGGCAACCCTTCAAGCAGGGATGATTCAGCCCCTCCATCAAGCCCCTTCACTTCCTCCGTCTGCTCCTCAATTGCTTGCCACCCTCACACAAGAGACTGTATTGACCGTTGAATCAGGTGGGCGATGGATGGCAACGGCAACGCCATCATTCAATAAAAGCCAGAGTCAACTCAATATTTGGCATCTGCAACATTCACAGCCCTTCAAACCCGCGATCGCCCTGGCGATCAATCCCTGCTTTCAACTGTTGGCGCTTGATTCTCGTCATGGGGCGGCACTTTCGCACGTTACGGATGCCCGCGCCAACGCCTGTATTATCGGCACCCAAATTGAACTATTTACTCGGCGCGGCACCTTAATTGGCTGCCTCAGTTTGCCAATTCCACTGCGGCATCTCTGCCTTACCCAAACTCCTTATCGTCTATTAGCGTTAGAACCGGGCTATCCAAACTCGCTGGTGTTGCTTGATTTGAAGCCATTGCGGATTGAACGCATCGGGTTAAGCATAGTTCCCAAATTTCTGGCTTCCACCAACTGGGGATACCTGGTGATGAATGAAACCGGACAGATTGCCTTGATCAATCGTCTGGGACAAGAAATTGGGCAGATTGATGGACCCAGGAACCCAACCGCAATGGTGTCACTGAATGCATACCAAGTCGCGATCGCCACCTGGAATGGCACCGAAGGCAGCCTTGCGATCGTCGATCTGCGCCATCTCGATCTAGATATTGTGTTTTAGATTTCTCATTCTCAGCGTTAATAAGTACAAGCACCCGAAACCATCCTCCCTGCGTTGCGTTGAAAGCCGCTATCACCGTATTGTGGATTGAACGACTTTACGCACCATGCAACTTATGCAGACCGAGTTTTCCCCATCTGGGATGCAAGAAGCTTTTCCCGATTTGCAACGGCGATTGCGTGATTTATGGCGATCGGTGGAAGCGCTTGAACTTGGCGATGCCGATATTATTGTGGTGCCATCCCTCAGCTTAGATCAACGAGAACTGCAAAAGATTGAGGGCTTTCACCACTACGAAGAGCGCCTACTATTTTCGCTGATTCGGCTGCAAAATCCTCGGACTCGATTGGTCTATGTCACCTCTCAGCCGTTGCATCCTAGCGTGATCGATTACTACCTGCAATTGCTACCCGGCATTCCCTTTTCCCACGCCCGCGATCGCTTGTTGCTGCTCTCCACCTACGATTCTTCACTCAACCCGTTAAGCCAAAAAATTCTCGATCGCCCCCGGCTGCTCGCCCGAATTCGGCAGGCGGTGCGTCCCAATCGCTGTTTTATGATCTGCTACAACTCCACAATGGCAGAGCAAAATTTAGCGGTTCAGCTTGGAATCCCGCTCTACGCGCTTGATCCCGGTTTGTTGAAATGGGGCACTAAGGGCGGTAGTCGTCAAATTTTTACCGAAGCGCAGGTGCCCCATCCCGATGGCAGCGGGTCGGTGTGGAGTGTGAACGAACTGGCGATCGCCGCTGCCGAGTTATGGCAACGCCAGCCCAGCCTTAAGCGCATGGTAATTAAGCTGAACGAAGGATTTTCGGGGGAAGGCAATGCACTGCTCGATTTGGGTCCGGTTCAAAAAGCGGCTTTTGATCGCGCCAGTCATTTAAACTCAGTGGATGCACTAACAGAACAATTTAACTCGCTGCGCTTTGAAGGAAAAGGCGAAACCTGGGATAACTTTAGTCGGCGGATTCCTGAAATGGGCGCGATCGTCGAAGCGTTTTTGGAAGGAGAAAAGCGATCGCCCAGTGTTCAAGGACGCATTACCCCCCTGGGCGAGGTGGAGATCCTATCCACGCATGATCAAATCTTGGGTGGACCGAGTGGGCAAATTTATTTAGGCTGTCGGTTTCCCGCAGATGAAGCTTATCGACTCACGCTGCAAGAATTGGGAATGCGGATTGGGCGCAATTTGGCGGAAAAGGGCGCGATCGAACGGTTTGCCGTCGATTTTGTGGTCGTGCATCAACCCAATCAACCGCCCAAACCAGAATGGGATGTGCAGGCGATCGAAATCAATCTCCGAAAAGGCGGCACGACCCACCCATTTATGACGCTCAAGTTTTTGACCAATGGACGGTATGACCTGTCAAGTGGCTTATTTTATAGCCAGCAAGGGCGGCCCAAATATTACATCGCCACAGACAACCTCCAAAAAGAGCAATATCGTGGCTTACTGCCAAACGATTTGATGGATATTATTGCTCATCACCAGCTTCACTTTGATACCAGTACTGAAACAGGTACGGTTTTTCACCTGATGGGCTGCCTATCTGAATTTGGCAAACTGGGCTTGACCAGCATTGGCAACTCGCCCCAACAAGCAGAAGATGTTTACAAAAAATTGACTCAAGCAATGGACGAGGAAACCCGTTTAATGCCTGAGAGCAATATTAGTCGCCATCCTCGCTTACCCATGAGTTGGCGAGAACAGTGTTAAATCCTATAAAACAGCTTGCATTCATCAAACCTGCGTTCATCAAACCTGCGTTCATCAAAATAGCGGGGTGTTTGTAGTTTGAGTTGGGGATTGAATAGTTTGCGAAGGCAGCGAACTTGGAAAACCCTGCGGCTGTGAGGTTGGGGTGGTGGGGGCTGGAGCGAGTGGGGCTGGAGGTAACGTCGCGGGAAAAGTGACGGCTGGAAAGGTGGTCGCTGGAGTCGTCGTCGTGGGCGCGATTGTGGTGGGGGCAATGGTTGTGGGAGAGGTAGCTGCGGTTGGAGAAGGGATTGGGTTCGTTCCATTTCCGGGTTGTGTCGTCGTAGGCGTGTTGGGCGCGATCGCACCAGGAATAGTCACGGTGGGTGTTCCAGGTTGCAGAACTTGTCCAGGTTGCAGAACTTGTCCGGGTTGCAGAACTTGTCCGGGTTGCACAATAACCGTCGTGGCAACGGATGCAGGCGGTGGATTGAGTCCTAGTAAAGATTGTGCCGTGGGATAGTAGGTTGCCCAGCGACCCGCATTGGGGTTGCTAAGCCACTGATTGCGATTGGCACGGAGCGTTAATACTTGAACCGTTGATCCTTGGTTCTGCCCGGTGACGACAACCGACAAATCTGAAGTTGAGCGATCGCGGTTGAATGCTCCTTGGGTGGCGGCTTTGGCGGCGGCGGTTGCTCTTTGCAGGAAGGCAGAGTAGCTTTCTCCAGCTTGCACGTCGAGCGTCACATTGGCACGAAGCGGCACCGCCTCAACTGATGCAGGGGCGATCGCGTCTGTGACAATCCATCCGGCTGTGAGGCAAAAGGCACTGGCAATGCTGAGGCGAACAGTTCGCTGCCATAGATGAGAGCTAGTTTGCGGGTTAAAGTGCGATCGATGAACTAATGGCATGACGTTAAATCCTAATCTCATAAACAACGAATGACTTAGCCGCTAAAGTCAGGAAAGTTTGATCGATTGAAGTTAGCCCTTATAGTAGTGAAAGGCTGCTTCAAAGGAGCGATAACAAGCGATAAGTGGATTGAGTGATAACTCAACAATCCTTCATACAACGCTCGGTTTGAACCTATCTTAGGAAAGACTTCGCATCAGAACATCGCCATCCTTAGGCGGATTAAGTACCTTCTGATTGAGTTGAAAAAGCTTAAACTTCTTGCCTATCAGTTATTTTATTTCAACAAGTTACCAAAAAAAATGGGTCTAAAGCCCCGCTCCTTTAGGACGGCTTTGAGAATTGAGCTATGCACTTCCTAAGAACCTCAGACATACCTATTCCTTGCTTTTCAGCCTCTTGTTTCAATTGCTGAATCTCGTATTCAGACAGCCT
>JBGSWI010000141.1:0-10088 GCA_041752515.1 Leptolyngbyaceae cyanobacterium
CATCCCCTCAAAATCTCTCCTCGTCAAGCGCCAACCCCTCTACTTTAGAGGCACTACGGTCGATTGTGCTATTCCCCTAGAACAACGACTCAGTACTGCTTAATGCCCACATGCGAGAAAATCTGTCAGTCAGTCAGGGCATGAGTGACTTCATCGCTCAATTCTTTCCTGATAATTGACTGTGATGAGATTTCTGATCTAGAAACAAGACAACGACTTGCAGCAGCGCAATGACTACTATTCCATGACCCGAAAATTTGTGTAATGCCTCAATTAATGCTCCATTGCTTGAAGAATTGCCAGAAAGTAGGATGCCTGTAACACCTGCTACAAGGGCAAGTGAAAAAGCAGCCATAATCAACACCGTTGCGCTACGCTGCAATATGGATTGATATTCTAAAGTTTTCATGAGTGTGATTTAAGAAAGTATAAAGTACTTGGCTAGAGTCGATATCAATGACAACTCAAAGATAGTAATGATTTGGCTCCTTAACTTATCCTAGTTTTTGCTTCATGTTTTGAAATCAATCAATTTCTGGATTCATTTGCAGAGCAAAAGAGTTATCTTAAACAATACTCTGGGCAGAATTAGGCAGCGATGATGCCGTAGGAGCCGGTGAACACGGCAAGACACAAGGACTACTGATGTTGTCTTCTTGCTTGTACGACAACAATCACAAAGGTCTGCAAAGGCTTCGACAATGGCAAGTTGGGGCATCTGGTTTCACAGTTGGAGAGATGGACATAGATACCCTATCAATCAATTAGGCTGAAATAGCCCTGCAATTTTTCACAGATTGTGTAGAGCGATTTCAAAAAGGAGTTGCTTATCCACCCCCATCAGATGGCGATCTACTGCAAGCTCCTATACCGTTGTCTTCCCTCGCTGAACAGAAGCAGATTGTTGAGAAGGTGCATGAGTTGATGGCATTGTGCGATCAGTCACCTAATCATTTAGCTTGCTGAACCCATCCACCGTGGCGTTCCAACCTGAATTACAACCTCAATGCCATCAGGAAAAAGATGATCACGGCTATTGCGTCTAGGGTTTTAAGCTCAAGGGCTACCAATTTCAAGGAGATACGATCGCAGATACCCAAGCCACCATTTAAGAAGCGATCGAACTCTACCTAGCAACTCTATCTCCTTCCAAAAGACCGACCGTTGCATCAGCCACCTAACAAGATTCCAACAAAAAACCGACGGTCTCCTAAGAAACCTGTCGGCTAGTCGTGTGTTCCCTGTTGATGACTCGGCTATAAAAGTTGAGTCCTTCTTAGTATGTCTGGGGGAGTAGGCAGGAGAAGCGATCGCGATCATCAACCTCTGTGATCATTGTCACAATTTAAATTCAAATTCGAGTTGAAAAATATTAAAGGCTATGGTTGGTCAGTCACCGCGATCGCCACTCCTGTCAATAATACGAGTGTTCCAATTAACATAATGGCTCCGGGTATTTCCGCAAACAGTAGATAGCCCAACAGACTCGCGAAAATAGGCTCCAGCAGAATGATCAACGTTAGTAAAGTGGGTGAAACCCAGCGAACCGCCCAATTAAAACTGGTATGCCCCATTACCTGAGGCACGAGCGCCATCAAAATCAAGTAGCCATACACAACTGGCGAATAGTGAGTATATCCATAGCCAAACATCGGCGGCAACGGCAACAGGGCGATCGCGGCGGTGGTGTAAGCCACTACCACATAGCCGCCCACTCCAAACCCATGGCGCTGTGCTTCTCGCCCCAGCAATAGATAGCCGCTCGAAGCCCAAGCCCCCACCAATGCTAAGCCGTTTCCGAGAAGGGGGGCGCTTGGGCGATCGCCGCTGATGTCACCGAAGCAAATCAGCAAGCCGCCGATTAGGGCAAGCCCAATGCCTAACAGGGTTTGACGGCTGGTTTTTTCTTTCAACCACAGCCACGACAACAGCGCCACCCAAATTGGATTAGTCGTGACGATCGCCGTAGATGCAGCGATAGACGTATAAGACAACGAACTGATCCAGGTGGCAAAGTGAATGGCAAGGGCAACTCCAGCGGCGATCGCACAGCCCCAGGCAGTTTTATTCGGTTTAGTTGCCGCGATGCTGCGCCAAGTGGGCAGCACAATCAGGGATGCGATCGCGAGCCGGGATGCCGCCATGACTAAACTGAAGCCAACCCCGCTCAAATGAGCCGCCGCGATCGTCAAGCGCACCAACACTGCCGCTGTAGAAATTGCGATCACGCCAATCGTCAAAATCAAACCAATCTGCCCGCGAGATGGTGCATTGGGTGGCTGCATTCAAAGGCTCTGTGTCAGGATAAAGTATTGCGTTTCAGTCTTGCAGTATTACATAGCCGCTTTTTTATGACCTCAACTGTTTTGATTACTGGAGCTTCTCAAGGCAGCGGCAAGGCAACCGCTCTGCTGTTTGCTCGTAACGGCTATGATGTGGCATTGGCAGCGCGCCAACCAGAACGGTTAGAGGCGGTGGCTGACCAAATTAGAGCCTTAGGGCAAAGGGCGATCGCTGTTCCAACCGATGTTGGCAATCCAGACCAAGTGCAAACGCTCGTTACCAAAACTTTAGAGGCGTTCGGTCAAGTCGATGTGCTGGTGAATAATGCCGGAATTTGCCTAACGGGTGCCATAGAGCAGACTTCCTTGGCAGACTGGCACCACATTATGGATACCAATTTCTGGGGCTATGTTCACACTGTGCAGGCACTACTGCCCCACTTTTTGGAGCGAAAAACCGGGGCGATCGCAAACGTTGGTTCCTTCGGTGGCAAAATGCCGCTGCCCCAAATGACAGCATACTGCGCCAGCAAATACGCGGTAACGGGCTTCACCGATACGCTCAGACTGGAGCTTTCGCCCCAAGGCATTCACGTTTGCGCGATTCATCCAGGTGTGATCAACAGCGACTTTTTAGAACGCGCCCAGTTTCGCGGCACCACGGCGCAAGTCAGCGACACCATGGCGCAAACGATGCAGTCTACTCTGCAAGCCGCCTGGGTCAGCCAACCCGAAGAGATTGCCCAAGCGATTTGGGATTCCGTTCGCTATCGGAAAACTGAAGTGGTGGTGGGTGCCACCTTCTGGGCAACCGAATTGCATCGTCTGTTTCCAGGGGTGACGCAGTGGGCAATGCAGCAGGCGATCGACAAGTAAATTAGTACCGCAGATCAGCAGCCAAGAGGTTATGCCATTATTTACGCTCCAATTGATAGACTCGATCTTTCACGGGCAGGCTTTAGATCTAAACAGGGCTATAAAGGGCTACACCGAAATGGGGAAAACCCAATCGCGATACTTTTCACTACGATTTTCTGTCACAGCGGTGAGAACTTCCCGCAACTGAAGGGTGATGGGGCGATCGCTGGGTAACTGATAATTCTCAATCCGCTTGATGGGAGCAATCTTAGCAGCCGTACCGCAAAGAAACACCTCATCGGCAATCAACAACTCAGAGCGATCGACGGGGCGCTCTTGCACGGGAATGCCCAAATCTCTGGCAATGGTCAGCACGCTATCGCGGGTGATGCCTTCCAAAATATCCTGCTCAAATCCTGGTGTAATCAAGGTGCCGTTTCGGATCAAGAAGATATTCATGCCAGAAGCTTCACAAACTTTACCCTGAGTATTCATCAAAATGGCTTCATCAAAACCCGATTCGATCGCCTCAGTTTTAGCCAGCGAGGAGGTAATGTAGGCGGCGCTAATTTTGCCACGCAGAGGCAGGCTACGGTCTTCTTGCCGACACCAAGAGCTAATTCGGCACGACACTCCGTCAGGAGAAAGGTAGTCTGCTAGTTCTAGCCCATAAACCAAAAAATCTTTTTCAATATTATGCAGTCGAGGCGCAATGCCTAAGCCAGAGGTATAGACAAACGGTCGGATATAAAACGAAACAGTCGGCTTATTTTTTTGAACAAAATCGATAATCGTCTGCTGAATTTTGTCGGCAGGGAGATCAAATTGCAGCAGTTTGGCGCTAGCACTTAATCTCTGACAGTGGCGATCGAGCCGAAACAGCAAAATTTGATCGGGGTTTTGAGGATCGCGAATGCCGCGCATCCCACCAAAGGCTCCAGTGCCATAGTGCAAAGCATGGGTGGCGATCGAAATTGTCGCATCTTGAAAGGGCAAAAATCGGTTTTGCAGGTAAGCAATGGGCAAAAAATTTTCCATAAAGCAGGTGGAGAAATAACGGTGGAGGTTGAACAAGATGCGAACGGTCAACGATCGGGCGATCGCTGCGTAAACATAAGGTTAACATCAACGCTTACCTGAACTTGCAATCAGAAGGGAATGGTGAATTAAACGGCGTGAAACAACAGAGGGGGTCTAGATTGCTCTAAACCCCCAAGCTTACCTCAACGACTCACTCATCAGCCGTGCCGTTGATAGTAATTTTAATGACTACGCGATCGCTAACCCATTACAGATTACGGGTTACAGATTAGGGGGCAAAAGCACCTTATCGATCACATGAATGACCCCATTGCTAGCCTTGATGTCAGTTGTGATCACATTCGCATTGTTGATCATCACCTTGCCACCTTGAACTTTAACGGTGACGGGGCTACCTTGCACCGTTTTGACTGAACCCGGTTTGACATCTTTTGCCATAACTGTTCCTGAAACTACATGATAAGTCAATACTTTCTGGAGCTTGGCTTTGTTTTCGGGCTTCAAAAGACTCTCCAAAGTCGCCTTGGGGAGGGCATTGAAGGCTTCATTAGTCGGAGCAAATACAGTGAAAGGACCTTTACCAGACAGTGTTTCCACTAATCCGGCTGCTTTGACTGCTGTAACCAAAGTGGAAAAAGACTTATTGCCACTGGCAACATCAACAATCGTGTTGGTTTTAGCGGCATTCACTTTGGCAGGAGCAGCCATAGGCATCATTCCACCTTTTTGCATTTCTGCCAAAGTCGGAGAGGGCGCGATCGCGCTAGAGAAAATACTTGCAGCTAAAGTAATGCCACTGGCAATTACCAAAGTCTTTAAGCTTAAAACGTTCATCAGTTTTTCCTTTAGACGTGGGTAGTCAGTTTGAAATCTGTGCCTAAACACTTTGACTAAAGTTGTAGACGGGAACTATGTAAAGAAAGTTCCCAATACTTTAATTTTATTTGAGATATTTTAATTTTTATATTGAACCGACTCAAACTCTTGTGCCGCTGGGTCAATAACAGAACGCAGAAGCTGAACTGACCGAGAGGTGGAGCTTGAGTTAGACCTTTAAAGCGGATGCATCAAGCGACTAGACCCGGAGCTTCAGCCTTTAATTCTCACACCATAGGGCGATCGCGTTCTAATTCTTCAACTCGTTTTTGCAGATGCTTGAGCGTTTGATACATATCGGGCAATCGGCTATAAATGGCAGACGACTTGAGATAGATTTTGTGTTCAACACAGGGATAGCCGGAAACCACCTGTCCGGCGGGAACGGTGCCATGCACGCCGGTTTTAGAAGAGGCGATCGCGCCATCGCCAATCTTGGCATCATTTGCCACGCCCACCTGACCCGCCAAAATCACGCGGTTGCCCACTTCCACGCCGCCCGCCAAGCCTACCTGCGCTGCAAACGCACAGCCAAAGCCAATCTGAGCGCCGTGACCAATATGTACCAGGTTGTCGAGTTTGGTCTGTCGGGCAATCCGGGTTTCGCCCACCGCCGGACGATCAATTGTGGAGTTACAGCCCACTTCTACGCCGTCTTCGAGGACCACACAGCCCGACTGCTGCATTTTGTACCAACCCTGCGCCGTGGGCACAAAGCCAAATCCTTCTGCCCCAATCACCGCGCCGGGTTGAATCACACAGTCAGTTCCTAGGCGGGTGCGCTCATGAATCGTGCAGTTGGCGTGAAGAATGACGCGATCGCCAATCTGAGCATCGGGATAAATCACCACATGGGGATGAATGCACGCCTGATTACCAACGGTCACATTTGCCTGAATCACCACATATGCCCCGATCGCGACTTCGGTGCCAATTTTTGTCGTCGGATGAATCACGGCGGTGGGGTGAATCTCTGGCTCTGGCTGAAAGGGTTGATAGAACAACGCGATCGCTTGAGCAAACACTAGGCGGGGTTCTGCGGTTTCTATCCAAGCAATATCCCGCTTTGTGGCGGCGGCTTGCAATGCCTGACTGCGAGGCAAAATTAGGGCGATCGCGCGGGTGGTTTCAACTTGGGCGGCAAACTTTGCTCCATCGATATAGCTGAGTTGCCCTGCCGTCGCTTCGTCTACCGCTGCCACTCCAGCAATCTCTGGATCGGGGGCACTGTTTAAACCAAGACTGGTGCGATCGACCGACACGCCTAACCGTTGAACCACTTCGCTAAATTTCATCGATTTCCAAGCCTGCAAATGCCCCATTATCCTAGCTTTCCTAGAGATTCACAATCAAAATTTCGGTGGGATTTAGGGCAAGCTCAACGCGATCGCCATAGCCAACTCCGGCGATCGGCGGTGCCAAGATTTCTAGAATGTCTACATTTTGAAAGTGGCGCTGCTTCGTTTCAGGATGTGGATAATAGACAAAACCCTGATATTGAAGCGACTGGAACCCAATCTGGCAGGGCGAAAAAGAAAAGGTTTCTGGGGGATGATTTGCCGTCCAATCAACCTCGTGAAAAGTGTCATACCCATTTGAAATTGAAACGCGACAGATGATTCTCTGAAAACGGCAATGCTTCTTTGTCTTACCACTCAAAACTCAAAACTCAAAACTCAAAACTTTACCAACACTACCGCCTCCGAAACTCCACCATGTTTTGCTTCACGGTGAGATCGTAATCGCTAAAAAAATCATGCCCCAATAAGCCAATATCCAGAGAGTCATTGGCGATCGCTACAATCACATCTTTGACGACTGCATTTCCCACGGAGATCGAATCAACGTAGGTCAGCGGTACTTCTACGCCCGTTTGGCTAGCTGTGTTTACCTTCGTTTTGCCAATAATTCGGGTGCCCAATACCTGCATCATTGCTTGGGTAATCACGGTGCTGCTTGCCCCTGTATCCACAATCATTTCAAAGGTTTGATTGCCGTTAAAGGTGACATCAATTACTGGAGTCCCCCCTTCTCGCCGTTTAATGGGAGCCATAAACACTTTGCCCGACGTTGCCCTGCTGGTTGCGATCGCGCTGGATACCTTAAGCGTTCCAGAATCAACGGTTGCCAACCCTGAAGTTGCGGTGGAATCAACCGCCCGCTTTGCCTGCGCCAGTTTCTTTTGAGCCGTAGTAAATTCGCGCTCAAACTCCTTCAGCTTGGATTTTGCCAAGGATTGATAGGGCGCGAAGGCAGGCAGAGATTTAAGTAGGGCGATCGCCTGCTCCCAGCGGCTTGATACCAATATCCAATCATCTTCCGTCAGAGCGGTTTGGCTAATATTTTTTGCACTGCTTGCTTTTTCCAGTGCCAGTTTATAGGTCGCTTGCAGGGCTGCCGGATCGGGCGGAATTGCGGTTGAGATCGGCGATGGTGCTGGGGATGGCGACAAAGATGGCGATGAAACAGGGGCGATCGGCTGACTCGTTTGATTGCCCCGACATCCAGCAACTCCTGCCATCAAAATAGTCAAAATCAATAGCACCGTGTGAAACTGAGAATATTTGGACATAGGACGCTGGCAAAAGAAGGAAAACGAAACAATGCCTCTAGCAGATCTAGTTTAGCGGTTGGATTCTTTCTCGGCACTCGCCCTGCGATTCAGCGATCGCAGGGCGAGTGCCGTCTACTTGCCAAACCGCCATTCCCTCCTTAGAATAGGTACTTAATTCTAGTTTCGCAAGCGAATCTCTCATGCCTGCTGACTATCTCTCTGTAAAAGAAACTTCCGAAGTTCTTGGGTACTCTGAGCAATATATCCGTAAGTTGCTCAGGAATGGCGGGCTTAACGGAGAAATGATTGGAAACCGATGGGTGGTTGCTTCAGAATCTGCTAGCGAATACCGATGTAAAGAGGATGCTGCGGAGCCTGCGGTAACCGATCATGCTAGAAGAACAGCTAGTAAGCCTAGGCTCAAAGCCTTAAGCTTTTTTTCCGGTTGCATGGGGCTTGATTTGGGGCTAGAAAAAGAAGGAATTGAGGTACTTCTCGCCTGTGAAGTGGATACCGCAGCCCGGAAGACAATCGAGACTAATAGACCCGATATTGCTCTCATTGGTGACATTCGCGACTACTCTGCTGCTGCCATCAGAGAACAAGCCGGATTAACTTCTCAAGACGATATTGACGTGATTGTGGGTGGTCCGCCCTGCCAAGCCTTTAGTAGTGCTGGAAAACGTCAAGGGTTTCAGGATGAGCGAGGTAATGTATTTCTAACGTTCATCGATTTGATTAGTGAACTTAGACCCAAATTTGCGGTGATCGAGAATGTTAGAGGGTTATTGTCTGCGCCCTTAAAGCATCGACCTCATGAACTGAGAGGGAAGACCGATCTGCCACTGGCTCAAGAGGAGCAAAGAGGCGGTGCGCTTCTCTACGTTATTCATAGATTGAAGGAAGCAGGCTACAGTGCTTCCTTCAATTTATACAATGCCGCTAATTTTGGCTCCCCTCAGCAACGCGAGAGAGTTGTGATTGCTTGTAGTCGTGATGGAGAACGACTCCCTTATCTCACACCGACGCACTCGCAAAAAGAGTTATATGAGCTACCGAAGTGGCGATCGCTAAGAGAAGCACTGGAAGGGCTACCCAAAGATGGGCATTGTTTCGTTAAGTTTCCAGAAAAGCGTCTTCAATATTACCGACTCCTGAAGCCTGGACAATATTGGCGTGACTTACCCGTGGAGTTGCATCAAGCCGCATTAGGCGCGTCTTATCATGCAGGCGGTGGAAAAACGGGTTTTTATCGGAGATTAGCCTGGGATAAACCTGCTCCAACCCTTGTGACTCACCCAGCGATGCCTGCAACGGATTTGGCACATCCAGAAGAAGACAGACCGCTTAGTATTCAAGAATATAAACGGATACAGGAATTCCCGGATGATTGGATGATTGAGGGCAGCCTACTAGACCAATATCGCCAAGTCGGTAATGCAGTGCCCTGTTCTCTTGGTCGCGCGATCGGTAGGATGTTGGTCAACCGCTTAAACGGCATAGAGCCGAGAGTTTTTAAGGACTTTCCCTATTCCCGCTATTTAAAGACTGACGATATTAGTTGGGAATTAGATGTAGTAGGAATGCCTGATCAGGTTTCTGCACAACAACTTCGTTTATCTTTGACGTGAAACAAGTTCTTTAATCCCTTCAAATAGGTGGTTCTTGCTGAAGTTCGACATAAGCAGATTGAATTTTGAGTATCATTTGTTTGACATGGAGCTTCAACAACTCATAGTCCAGTCCAGCCATAGACCAAAATTCAGCCCCACAAACGCGGCGTATATTCGGACTTGAAAATGTCCAATCGCCCAAACAAAAAGCTGCTGCAAAAAGCGAGTGCGTATGAAGTCCCAATTCATTTCTTGATCTAGGTACTTGACTGCCTGTGAGAGTACCGCGCATTGTTTTAAGCTGACTGAATATGGGAGCTTGTGTCTGTTGACACCAGATAATGATGTCGATACCTGTGATTCTAACTCCAAAGTTTTGCTCAGGGCTAACGGCAGCGGGGCTTATTTGCACGATGTTTTCCCAAAGCTCCCCCATTCGTGTGCTTAATTGTCTAGAAATAGAATTACTCTCAATAAATACTGCTGCTCCACACAGTTCATAAAGATTGCGTGGGTTCAATTCCATCTCTTCTGGAGATCTGACTAATGCTGGCATGGTGGCAATGAAGCGATCGGCAAACTGTTCGCATTCAATGGCGATCGCGGCAGATTGGCGATCGCTCTCCAGAACAGAGCCTTGAGCAATGTCTACTTGAATTTGATGCTGAATAAAATCAGGCAAGGCGGGTGTGAGTACGGTGGCAATCTGATAGGCACGATGCAAATCAGAATTAAGCTCCACAGGCACATCTACCACACTGGCATACTCTGCAATCAATTGCGATCGCTCTGAAACGGAGAGTGGTATTAGTTGATTGGCTTGAACGGCTTGCATAAAGTCGAATACTAAGTTTTGCAGAAGGA
>JBGSWI010000142.1:0-13705 GCA_041752515.1 Leptolyngbyaceae cyanobacterium
GCTGAATCAGTCTATGAATTCTGAAATACGCCCTCACCCTAACCCTCTCCCAACGGGCGAGGGAACAAGATTTCTGGCTCTCTTCTCCCTAGGGAGAAGGGCTGGGGATGAGGGCAATTCATATCGCCATTCAGCAACGCCCGAGATTTATCATGGCAAAATCAGAATGGTATCGATCGCTAGCGGGCAAATTGCGTTTCAAGACTTGTAACCATTCTGCTTTTGCCGAGTTCCTCGCCTATCCTAAAAGCTATGCCCCCTGACCTAAAACCGCGTACCCCTAACAATATCGAGGCATTTCCCTCTACCACGTCTCCTCAACCTGAGCAATTGGACAATATTAAAGCCCAAATTGATCTGGTGTTGCTGGCACTGGAGGCATTGTCAGGAATTGGCTCTGAGGCAATGTTACAAGCGGCGATCGACCTCAATCTAGAATCGATGGTGGCGGATCGAGTTGCGCTATGGCGGTTGCGTCAATCTAACCCACTGCGTAAAGGGCAAGGGGGGCGTAAAAAGCTGGATGTGGAGGAGGCAAGAGCGCTGGTTCTGATCAGTTGTCATTTGGCAAAGCAGCAGCATGAACTGATTCGGCGGGCAGTGGCGTTATTAGAACAGGTGACAGAGCAACAGCGGCAGCCCCATCAAACGGCTCTTTTAGGAGATTATTTAGACAAGTTCAACAATACCTATCAAGAGCGCATGGAAGCGGGAGATGCCGTCTCGCCTGAAACGCTGATGAATTTAGCATTGAAGTTGTTGATTGACCTGCTGTTCTATAGCGCCCCTCATGGGTTTCGCCGGATGTGGTTAGCCCTGATCGATCGCACCAAGCCCCGCTAAATTGATCGGCTCCGCGTTCCGGTTTCTTCTCTTAATTTCGTCCCCTATTCTCACTTATCTTCTGTATGCTCCGATCGCCATCAGTCATGCGCCGATATACCCCGCCCACCTGCACGCTGGAGGTCATGGCAGAGAATTCATCTCTGTCTCGCTGGGCTGAGCAACCTGTTGTCAAAGGTGGACGGTTTCACCTTAAGCTGGATGACCCCACCCTGGCGCAAGATCGGTGGGTGGAGTTACACGGCGATCGCGCTCAGTTAGAAGACTTGAGACACGCGGTCAATATTTACGTACAGGCTTTTTTGGAGCAATCTCAGGATTTTATATCTTCATCTGCGGCTTCGACTGATCCAGGTGATTCTGAGACTGCCACCCCTGCAACCCTTGAATCGAGTGAAAAAACACTCCCTGGCGATCGCAACCCTGAAGAGATTGGCTTACAACCCAATGGTTTGCTAGGGCATGATTTGAGCCTGGGTGCCTTAGCCACAGAAGCATCGGGAGCGGTCATTCGCCTCAGTACTCTCCAGCTTTTTGACTTGGCAACTGCGCTAGATGACTATTCTGCCGACTTATTAGAACTGCCCACACTGCCGAAAACAGGCTGGCTGAGAGGCAGGGATAATTGGGCGCAGATCGCCGCGATCGCGGTGGCAGTCGTGGGCTTATCTGCATCTGCGCTTAAACTGTTGGATCGCTCTATGGCACCCCCTGCGATCGCACCGACCCTGAGCCAAGGCACGAGCAGCACCGATCAGCGAATGGCGACTCAGATCTCTCCATCCGTAGTCGATAAAGCCACCCCGCCTGTGATTTCTGCTGAAAAATTGCCGTCGATTCCGCCGATAGGATCAACTCCGACCCTAAACATCCCTACGCTAGCTGCGCCTCAACCCAAACCCAACGAATTAGCGAATCCGACCTTACCCAGTTCTAAAGACCTGCCCCAAAATTCGATCGCAACGGTGCCGATTACCGAAACGCCCGGTCGTCCCACTATTATTTCGGGTGAAGTGAATTCATCTGCCGAATCGAACACGATAGATCCACCCTCTGCCAGCGGAGAGAGAGGCTTAACTAGCGATCAAGTGGCGGCTGCACCGATCGCGCCGCTGGCGCGATCGCCCGTTTCGCGGAGTGCTGCAAAAGGGGGCGATCGCGCCGCAAACGCTACCGCTTTTGATACCATCCCTCAAGTGGCTGAGGTGAGAGCCTATTTTCAACAGCGTTGGAAGCCCCCCGAAGGACTGACTCAAACCCTTGAATATAGCCTCCTCCTTGCGCCCAACGGCAGCATCCAAAGTATTGTGCCCCTCCGACAGCAATCGGGCGATTATATCGATCGCACGGGAATGCCGCTAGTCGGAGATCCCTTCGTTTCTGCCCTTTCAAGCGAGCGAAATGCCAAAATCCGTTTGGTTCTTACGACCGACGGCAAAGTGCAAGCGTTTCTAGAACCCAACTAGGAACGCCGCCTCTTGCACCCAGGGATCTAGGGTTTTTACTACGCTCAACCTGCCGCGATCGAGCCTTCGGCGTGAGCGCTCAGTCAAATTGAAAGATCCAAGTTTGGAGCATTCTCATACCGTTTTGAGTTTTGTAAGTCCTTCGGACTGGCTTTGCCAACGCGCAGCGTTGACCTAGAAAATATTTTGAGTTTTGAGTTGCAAGACAAAGAAACATTGCCACTTCCAGCCGATCATCTGTTGCGTTTCAGTTTCAAATTGGGATCACCTTATTTTCACGCAAGTCTCTAGCCGCCTAACTCTGGTTGGCAGAGTCCTCTTCAGCAGGAGTCGCTGCGGCTACTTCCTCAGCAACTTTTCGAGATTCGAGCCACGGCGGAATCACGATCCAAGCTGCCACAACCGCAAAAACCACCAGACTAAATTGACCGGTCAAAGCGACTACCTTCTCTAAGGGCACAAACTGACCTGCAAAGTAGGATAACGTCACCATCACCGATGCCCAAGTCGCTGCGCCCAGTGTGTTGTATAGCATGAATTGCGGATAGGGCATTTCGGCAATTCCCGCTAGAGGACTGGCAAACACTCGCAGCAGTGCTACAAACCGTCCCAAAAATACCGCCTTGGTTGAGTTCTCGCTGAATTGGTTTTTCATGGTGACTAACCGCGATTCTGGCACTCGAAAAACGCGCCCCACGCCCAGCATCAAAGACCAGCCACCATATCGACCGACCCAGTAGCCAATATTGCCACCGATAACGGCACCTAGCACTGCATACCCTAAAACAAGCCAGTAATTAAGCTGGTCGCTTCCGGCTAAAAAGCCGCCTGCTAAGGTTACGGTTTCACCTGGAAGCGGAATTCCAATATTTTCTAGCAAAATTCCAAAAAAGATCACCCAATACCCATAGTGCTGAGCTAAATCTTCAATTGATTCAAGAGAAATGAAATCCAGGGACATTATGCCGCCTTAACAAAAAGTCATCAATGTCACAATCTTGGCGCGTCAATGCAAATTCTGTCAAATGGTGAGATCCAAAATGGGCTGCTGGGTGAGGCAGAGCCAATGACAGGTAAACAAATCGGGATTTTGCAAATGGATGCTGGCGATCGCCGGGGCTGCTGGAAAAGGGATGAGCCGATCAAACTGGAGCGTTTCTCCATGGAAGCCAAACTGGAGGAGATAGACCGCAGGCGGAGCGACTAGCGATCGCAAGAGTTGTTGGGCTAAACCGTAGAGCGATTGCCGTTGCACATCCACTAAATGAATCGGTTGAAAGTAGTGCGGTGCGGTTAGGTTAGAGGCGATCGCGAGTGCACCTTTAACGCCAATTGCTTCAGCATACAAAGGACCTTTGCCAGTCAGCACAATCGGCAACCAGCCATTCCCATCTCCGGTTTTGTAGTTCCACTGCGAAACTTGTTGCCGTACCCCTTCAACATCTTGGCAAACCCGATAAACACTTTTTGCCGGAAACTCTAACCAGTCTGGCAACGCCAACGTCAAAGGACAAAGAATAACGTCTTCTAACGCTTCACGATTGAACTGGGTCGGGGTCAGCGTTGCCGCACTGCGAACTTCTACTTGCCAAGCCGAACCGCCTAAGGCGTTGGGGTGCAGGGTTGTTTTATCTTGGATGGCGGTTTGCAGCGCTGCAATCATTTGCTCCGTTGCCGCCGCCAAGCCTGGAGGCTGAGCTTGATCTAGATCAGCTAAAATCAGAACCTTAGGCATTCCCAAAGCTCGGCATCACAATTCCTGGCTGTGGAAAGCTGGGTAGATCTAAATGGGTTTGGCGCCGGTTTCGCACGGCTAATCGATAGCTAACGCTTTGCAATTCGGCGTGGAGTTGACGGTTTTCTCGTTGAATTTGAACCACTTTCTCTTTGACCGGAGCAAGCCGCTCTGCAAACTTCTGCCGATAGATTTTGGGCAGTTCTTCCACAACCTGTTCTAGCATTCGTGAGCGATCGCCTAATTCCTGTACAGACTGGCGCAGTTGATAGATTTCACCATCGCGATCGCTAATTTGCCCCTGGTAAAATGAAACCTGCTCTTCAACGCCCTTCAATTGGTCTCGTAGCGCCCGCACTTCCACCAAGTGTCGCTCCGACCCTTCTGAACTTGGCATAAAAGCCGCATTGCCTTTCACCAAGCGAAATAGTTCCTGAGAAAGTTGCTGCACCAAGCTATCTCGCATTTGCAACTCTTCGCGGAGGCGAGCCACCTCCGCTTGAGGATCAATCACATTCATTCCACTCGATTCAGTCACAGTTTTATCACTCCGTTAGGGTTGGCTTAAGAATAGTCGCCGAGTCTCTCAGAACAGAAGCCAAGAAACAGGCAGCGGTCTAATCGACTTGGGTTGCAGCTAATGTATCACTTGCAATCGCAATTGATACTTGATTTATCTGTTCTTTTCAATCAACTATTACAAAAATTAAACTGTCCTACTAAAAAACCCTACCGCTTGAGCCGTCTCAAACAGTAGGGCAAATTTCTTTTAGGCAGCGGTGCTATTCTTCTTCTTCTTCAACTTCCACTTTTGGAGCTTCTTGACGCACAGTCAAATAACGAATGACATCTTCACTCAAACGCATCGCCTTTTCCAAGGGAGCAACTTCTTTGCCGCTGCCTTGATAATTCATTTGAATGTAAACACCTTCTCGATGCCGATTAATTTCATACGCCAAACGACGCTTACCGCGATGCTGGGTTTCAATAATTTCGGCTCCGTTATCTTTCAAAATCGTCTGATATTTCTCGATCGCTTGACCTACAGCTTCTTCACCCACATCAGGGCGCAAAATATACATCGTTTCGTAGAGTTGAGGCATGAAAATCTCCTTACGGACTAGGCGGCTTCGATCAGGGGCAAAGCGAAAAGCGATGACATTGCGGTTTATGGCAAGGTTTTAGTTTTCGCTGAGCGTCTGCTGACCAAGCAAGGATTTATCATCATATATCAATTTCGGGTTGACGATATTCAACCTTCAAAAGAAAGGCGCTGGATATTTTTATGAATATTTTTCTCCGGCGCACCTCTTAACCCGACTTCAAACGCTGACGGGGTTTAGGAGTCAGCCTTTGGCACAGTGCGTTTGGCGAGTTCCTGCTGAGCTTGAAGAGTGACTTGTTTGAGGGTTTGAAAACCGGGCGACAATTGGAATGGGGTAGGGGTTTGTCCCTCATTTTTCAAGCCCGTGTCTTCTTGCAGCCACAGCAAATATTCGATGTTGCCCGCAGGACCAACCAGCGGCGACCAAGTTAAGCCACAATATGCCCAGTTCAATGCTTGAGCCGCTTGCAGCACTTGCAAAATTGCATTTGCCTGATCGGTCGGATCTCGCACGACACCATTTTTGCCGATGCGATCGCGCCCCACTTCAAACTGCGGCTTGACTAACAGCACCACTTCTCGCGGCGGCTGCAATAAAGAATGAAGCGCAGACAGCACTTTGGTGATCGAGATGAATGACACATCGAGAACGCCCAAGTCTGCAACGGGGCGATCGCAGCTATATAGATCTTCAGGCTTTAGATATCGTAGGTTGGTACGTTCCAGGAGAGTCACTCGTGGGTCTTGGCGCACCGTCCAGGCAACTTGCCCATAGCCAACATCAATGCCATACACATGGGCGGCTCCAGCCTGCAACAAACAATCGGTGAAGCCCCCGGTAGAAATGCCGCCGTCTAAACAGATGCGATCGCGAATGGGAATTTGAAAGTGAGCGATCGCCTTCGCCAGTTTTTCCCCACCTCTAGAAACGTAAGGCGGTTTTTGTCGAACCTCCACCTGAGCCGCCAGATCAATTTCTGTTCCGGGCTTATCTACCACTTGCTGATTCACCTTCACCTCACCCGCCCGAATCACTCGCTGCGCCTGCTGCCGCGTCTCACACAGATTTCGTTCTACTAAAAGCACATCCAGTCGTTGTTTGGGCATAGGTTAAAAAATGACAGAGATCGAGAAGCAACTTTTCACCAGAATAAGGGTATCTGTAAGGCACACGGCTTTAGTTTTTGTAGAATAAATACTGGAAATCCTCTAGCCCCACACTGAAAACAATGCCCTCAAGCAATTCTTCAACAAATTATTGCCCCCTCACCAGCCCTGAAGCTATCGGACTTGGAGCCACTTAGTCAAACCATCCAGAGATGTTAGTAGTATGAAATGCTTTTTTCCAATTTTTCTTCCTCCCCGCCCATGATCATCCCTAAAACTCATCACTATTGGCTGCGAAATGCTCATGTGCCTGATGCTCTGATGATGCCCAACCGCGATCGCCCCACAGTAACATCACCCGCCGGTCAAGATGATTTGCAGCGAGTGAATATCGAGATTGCAAATGGCGCGATCGCCAATATCACCCCATCTGAAAGCCTGATTACCTCCGATCATCCGTCTGTTGATCTACAGGGCGGTATGGTGTTTCCTTGCTTTGTGGATATGCACACCCATTTGGATAAAGGACATTTGTGGGAACGGGCACCGAATTTGACGGGAACCTTTGCCGATGCCCTGAAAACGATTCAACAAGATTCGGAGCATTGGCAGATCGAGGACGTTTATCGCCGAATGGAATTTGGTTTAAAGTGCAGTTATGCTCACGGCACGAAAGCGATTCGCACCCATCTTGACTCTGGCGGCAAATTAGCAGCGATTACGTTGGAGGCATTTAGAGAGTTGCGCGATCGCTGGGCAGATCGACTGATCCTACAAGCCGTTTGTTTGGTGTCTCTCGAAGATTTTTTGACTCCCCAAGGTGAAAAGTTAGCCGATAAAATCGCCGAAGTGGGCGGTGTTTTAGGCGGTTTTGCCTCCATGAATCCAGAGATTCAACTGCAAATTGATCGCGCCTTGGCGATCGCCCAAGATCGCAACCTGGATATCGATCTTCATGTAGACGAAAACAATGATCCTAATTCTATTTGTCTGAGAATAGTGGCGGAAACGGCGTTGCGAGAGCGGTTTCAAAACCAAATTGTCTGCGGTCACTGCTGTAGTCTTGCCGTCCAAACGACTGAAGAATCCGCGAAAACTATCGCGATCGTTAAACAGGCAAATATTGGGATTGTGAGCTTGCCAATGTGCAACTTATATCTGCAAGATCGCCAACCCGAACGGACCCCTCACTGGCGCGGCGTGACCCTCCTGCACGAATTGAAACAGGCAGGCGTTCCGGTGGCGATCGCTAGCGATAACTGCCGCGATCCCTTTCATGGGTTTGGCGACCATGATGCCTTGGAAGTGTTTTCTCTCTCCGCTAAAATTGCTCACCTTGATCGTCCCTATGGCGATTGGTGTCAGGCGATCACGCTTACTCCTGCCGATTTGATGAGACTGCCCACGGTCGGGCGGCTTGACGTTGGCTTGACCGCCGATCTCGTCCTGTTTAAAGCGCGGCACTACAGTGAATTGCTATCGCGATCGCAACACGATCGAGTGGTGTTGCGAAGCGGCATTGAGATCGAGACTACACTGCCCAATTATGCTGAACTAGATGATTTGCAAATAAGCCAAAATAGACCTCAAAAGTGATCAACAAAATCATCAGATATGACTAAGATAAGAAAGGTTTTTTTATTGTAATTCTCCTGATGACTTCTATTAATTCTTCTTTAGAGCCTGAAATCAAACATCTACGCGAAGTCCGTCAAGGCTTTTTGCGGCTCCACAAAGCACTCCTAGATTCAGAGCGAGAAACCTATGAACAGAATTTTGGAAAGATTCAAACGAATGGTGATTTTTTTCAATTAGTGATTGCTCATGAGTGGTTCAATTGGTTGCGTCCGATGTCTCAATTTATAGTGCAAGTTGATGAATTGATGGATGATAAAGCCGCGATCGCTGCCAGCCAAATCCATGAGCTACTACACCAAGCGAGAGAGTTGCTGAAAGCCTCTGAGAGTGGCACCCTTGCTGAACAGCGCTACGATCAGGCAATCCAACGCAGCCCCGATATTGCCTTTATGCATGGAGAAATTTTGAACTTGCTCAAATGAGCTTTAGTAGATTTTGTATTGCTTAAATCATTGTTAAATCAATTCAAAAGAAGTTCTATAGCTGTATTTATTGAGTTTTTAATATAAACATTATATTTTCCTGGTTCATTTCATAGGAAGCCTAAACAATTTCATTATTAATATTTTTGGAATTGAAAGCTTTCTTTAAGAATGGTTTTCGCTCCCAGTGGAGCGGCTGGTTAATACTGCAAAGCTTCACCTCGTAGGCAAGAAATCTGAAACTATCTAAGTAACTGGTTTTCTAGCCAGATTTTAAGTTCTTTTGAAGTTTTTATTTGAGCGTGTTACTTTCAGTCCTGTTTGGTGCATCTTGGGTACATAGACAAACCTCTCGTTTATCTAACCTATTCAATTCAATTCAATAGCTAATGATTATGTTGCTGACTGTTAATCATGCTGGTAGTGGGTTGACGAGTCACCATGATGCCCATCTGGTTGTTATATCGGTTGTTATTGCCATTTTTGCCTCCTATACCGCCCTTGATTTAGCAGGACAAATTACAGCATCCAAAGGTTGGCACCGTTTAGGATGGTTAGGAATTGGAGCGATCTCAATGGGTACGGGCATTTGGGCTATGCACTTTATTGCGATGTTGGCATTTCATTTGCCGATCGCGGTAGGTTACAACATTGCCGTGGTGATTGCTTCAATGGGGGTGGCGATCGCCACTTCTGGATTTGCCTTGTTTTTGGCAAGTCGCCCAGCCATGAGTCGGCTCGAACTGCTGAGCGGCAGCGTAGTGATGGGATTGGGAATTACCGCCATGCACTACATCGGGATGGCGGCAATGCAAGTCGATGCGGTTATTCACTACGATCCTTTCCTGGTGGGAATGTCTGGAGTCGTTGCGATCGCGGTTTCTGCCATTGCCCTGTGGTTGGCTTTTCGTTTGAGGAAAGAAACCACCGGGATGGGAAAAATTCGTCGTATTGTGAGCGCTATTGTCATGGGATCGGCAGTGCCCCTGATGCACTACATCGGCATGGCGGCGGCTCGATTCATCCCTACTAAACCGCCAGTGGCAACTCCGCTCACCATGAATACCTCCTCTTTAGCGACCACCATTAGCATGGCAACTCTCGTGATTTTAGGGTTATCCTTGCTCGCATCGTTGGAAGTGCGGGCGGTTGCCCAAAATCGTCTCTATCTTCAAAGCCAGAAAGATGCACAAACGCTAAAAACTCAAACTCATCAGCTAGAACAAGCGTTATTTCAGCTTCAACAAGCTCAATCAAAACTGGTTCAAACAGAGAAGATGTCGAGCTTAGGTCAACTGGTGGCTGGAATTGCTCATGAAATCAATAATCCAATTAATTTTGTACATGGCAACTTAAATTATGTGTCTACCTATAGCTCCCAACTGTTAGAAATCGTCCAGATTTATCGGCAATTTTGCCCGAATTTACCTCCCCCTATTCAGGCTCAAGTAGATGATACAGAGCTTGATTTTTTGGTAGGCGATTTAGATAAGATTGTGAAATCAATGAGTTTAGGAACTGAACGGATTCGAGAAATTGTGCTTTCATTAAAGAATTTTTCTCGCTTAGATGAATCAGAAGTGAAGGCAGTGGATATTCATGCTGGGATTGATAGTACGCTCACCATTCTGGGGCATCGCTTTAAAGCAAAGCCCAATTTCCCTGAAATTAGAATTGTTAGAAACTATGGCGTAATTCCTAAGATTGAATGTTATCCAGGGCAACTGAATCAAGTATTTATGAACATTATTTCAAATGCGATCGATGCCTTAGAAGAAACAGAAATTCAGACTTATTCAGAGTCAGAACCTCCTACCATTACTATTCAAACAGCCGTGAATCTTTATTCTGAAAATCTTAAAATAGAAGCAAACCCTATGGTGATGATTCGGATTGTAGACAATGCAAAAGGCATGAGTGAAACGGTGCGATCGCGATTATTTGATCCATTTTTCACTACAAAATCTATTGGTAAAGGCACCGGGTTAGGACTGTCTATCAGCTATCAGGTCATTACCGAAAAGCACGGAGGTAGGTTAGATTGCCGCTCAACCCTTGGACAGGGAACAGAATTTATGATTCAAATTCCGATGACATCAAAGCTAGCGATCGCTGAACCTACCTCAGTTTAAACATCCACCTATGTTTAGACTATCGCTCCGTTCGAGGGAGGATAAATGGCAACCACTGAGGGTTTGGGGGGATCGTTAGCTTGATTGTGGGGCCAATTAGAGCCGATTGGAACTTTGCGGGTTTGCATAAATTCTTTGCCATCGGTAGTGTGCATGGCGAACTGCCGCATTTCTGCCGCCATATCTTTGCGGATGCCGTTGACCTCACCAGGATGCTGCACGGATAGGAACAAGGTGCGATCGTCCGCTGTAAAACACAATCCTGTTGTTTCACAATCCATCGGTCCCATGCCAAAGAGATAAGGCTGCCCGGCTCCTTCGCCCGACTGGGGAATATACCAAATGGCGTTGTTGCCGTAGATGCCGCGCAGGCTAGAAGGCGTAATTGGCACCCCGCCTGCTTCTCGGCGATTCGCTGGTACTTCCCGATTCATTTTATCAGAGGACATATCGGTTACCATCCACAAGTTGCCCTTACCATCAAAGGCAAGGTTGTCGGGATTGGCAAACCCTTGTCCACCGATCGCCGGTTCGCCACCGGTTGCCGCCATTTTCCAGGTAAAGTTTTTTGCATCAGGGGCATTGCCCTCTTCTTCAAGGCGCATGATCCAGCCAAATTCAAACGCAGTGCTGCCATCAGGACCTTTGAAGATGCGAATGTCAGGGCTGCCGTCCTCTTTACCAATGCCACCAGAGGTAAAAGTGACGAAAAGCGACCCATCTGGGGCAATTTTGGTATCTTCAGGACGGGCGGTACAGGTTGCACCTGCGGCATTAGCGGCAAAATGAGCATCAATCAAAATTGCCCCTTGCTTTTCGAGTTCGCTCCCTACATAGAGATCGCCCAATGTTTTATACTTCTTCTGAAATGCCGCAATTTGAGCATCGTTATCTGCTTTAAAGATGCCGCCTTCGGGGCGTTGGGGTAAGGGCAACATGACTCCACTAAGAAAGGTGGGAAGCGTGGGAGCGATCGCAGTGGTGGGTGTGAGGGGAATCCAGCGTCCGGTGCCATCCGCCTGAAATTGCGCCACATACAGCATCCCATCGCTCAGCAGTTTAGAGTTGGCTTTATCTTTTGGATCAATGACGGCGGCTTTGCTGACAAATTTATAGAGATGCCCACCCCGGCGATCGCAGCCCGAATAAAACGCCAGTGGCTGACCTGCCACCACCCGCACCCCGACTGCCTCGTGGCGATAGCGACCCAGCCAAGTGTGCTTAATGCCGTAGTCGTTGGGATTAGCGGGGTCAAGCTCCACCATCCAGCCATATTTGTTGCCAGCCAGCCCAAACACATTGCCCAGACCCGCGAGTTCTTCATCAGTAATGTTAAAGGGGCGATTGATGGGGTCAAACGAGGTGCCATCGGCATACACGGGTTCGGGCACTTGCACTTGCACGTTTTCCTCGGCACTGAACACGGTGCCCCAAGGCGTAATGCCGCCAGCACAGTTTTGAAACGTGCCAATAATTTTGTCGCCTAACTGATCTACATAACCCTGTCCTGTGGTCTTTTGGAAAATGGTAACCGCTGGACCGGTGGTTTTCAAATAGCGTCCGTCTTCTAACCCGGAAATACCGGTGATTCGGCGATCAACGGCAGACTGCGATCGCGCCCATTTTCCTTCGGGCGATCGCCGCAGGGCAATCACGCCCACCCCTTGATCGATCAAGCCTTCCTTGCAAATCGTTTTGATCTGTTCCTTAATCGGATTGCCATCTGGCAGGGCATAAGCGTTTAAACCGGGAACCTTATCATCCTTAATTGCTTTAATCGCAACCCGAACGGCTTGATCCACTTCACGAAACGGCAAAGATTTGCCAACCACTTGCTCGAAGGTCTGCTGCCAGGAAACCGCGCTAACATACTCAAAATTAACAGCCATCAAGGCTTCATCGGGGCTGGTTTCAACCATTGCCAGGTAGTCGTTGTTATAGCCAAAGCGAGAGTCGCCGACTTTATCCCCCCAAGAGGCAATCACACCATAGGTAAACCCTTCTGGTAATACTAAATCGTCCACTACCTCATATTGGCTAAAGTCAGCCATCTGGCGATCGCTTGCCAGAGCGTTCACCATTAAGGGCATCGGTCCTTTCACCGGCTGAAATGCCAGTTTTACTCCGGGGCTAAAGGTGTTGCCTCCCGTGGATGGTGGCTGACCGGAGCGAATGCCACAGGCGGCAGTGGTGGCTGTAGCCCCTAGAAAAAGAAGAAAGTGTCTACGATTGAGAGTCATATCAAATTGCTTAAAGTCCCACTTTGTCCCGAATCTAACGCGATCGCCTTAAGAACCGGTTAATGATGCCTTCTTTTCGATCCTAGAACCCATTTAACGCCGATTCATACGCTAGCTGGCTCTCCTAAGTTTACGGGGTCGCCGGGAGCATTCAATCCGAATAGGACGGACGCACAGCCTAGCGTAATAGAGTTTGGCAGTGGGTTTAAACGCTGCCTGTAGTGCTTTGTAGACTTGAACTTGGGTGTTTTGCATCAGCCCTAATAAAGAATCACATGGAAGGTGAAGCGGATAAATCAGTAGGATAAGGGATACCCTTAGATGATTTAATCATCGGCAATGCAAGCAACTCTTGAGCAATTGACGGCGATCGCGATCTTTGCTGAACTAAACTCGATTGAATTAGCACGATTGCAGCCTGGAACCCAAATGCAGCCCTACCAACAGGCAGAGATTGTGATGAGTGAGGGCGATCCTCTTCCCGCAAAACTCTATGCCCTCGTGGAGGGTGCGCTGCAAATTGCCAAAACAGCAGCCACCGGCAAAGAAACTATTCTTCGTACCCTGCTAGCGGGTGATTTTTTTGCGGCTCCTGCCTTTTTGGGCGATCGAATCGCTCCTGCGACGGTGACGGCTAAGCGCGATTGTTGGGTGTTAACCATTGAGCGATCGATGCTTTTAGAAGCGATTCAACACCATCCAGAAATTGCGCTGCAAATGATGCAAGTGTTGAACCAGCGAATTCAACAACTCCATGAGACAGTTCATGGGCTAGTGTCAGAACGGGCGATCGTGCGTCTGGCGCGATTCATTCAACGATCTGCTTTGCATGGCACGAAATCTAGCGCAGTGGGGCAGCAGTTGCAGGTAAAAATTGCGGCGTTGCTGAATCAGTCTATGATGGGCTGAGGAACCGGCACATCTTGGAACTTGAGGTAGTGAAGTAGCAATCGGATCGAATGTGCCAGCATTTCTACTGATTTGGAATAACACAACGTCTTGCGATGTAGTCGAGCT
>JBGSWI010000143.1:0-27959 GCA_041752515.1 Leptolyngbyaceae cyanobacterium
GGCAGGTTATCCAGCGGTCGATCAAGGCATGAACGCCACCGGAATTTTGGTCAACGATCGCTATCAGGTAAAAATCCTGTCCCGCGATCCCTCGTTTACCAAGGAAGACCGGGTGCAGTGGCTCCAAAAGTTTGACCTGAAGGCATTGGCAAAAATGAAGCCTGCGATTGCGCCCGTAGCCGCCAAACAGCCTGTGACTCAAGTAACCAAGCTACCGCCACTCCCTCAAAGAGCGCCTAATCCAACATTGGTGCCTCAACCTGCTGGCTAATTCCCTATTTTTCATCGTTATCCGATTGCCATGAGTGTTACTCGTTTTCCTCTCATTCCCGCTTTATTAGGTCTGTCATTGGTTGTAGTGGCGTGTGGGGGTGAAAAGCCTCCCTCTCGCTATGACCAAGTTCAAACAGAAACCCAAGGTCAATCAGCGGTGTCTAAACAAGCCGTCAATGGCGGTCAACTGAACCGATATTTTCCCAAATCAGCCAATGGCTTTTCAGTCGTTGCCGCCCAGGAAAAGAAAGGGTTTGCAGAACATAAGGTTAATAAAGGCGGCAAAAACGTAGCGATGTTGTCTATCAGCGACACGATCAGTACGCCAGCATCTGCCAGTAAGTACCAACAAAGTACCTCCAAAATTGCGGGCTTTCCCGCCGTTGACCAAGGGCAAAATGGGACGGGTGTGTTGGTGGGCGATCGCTTTCAAGTTAAAGCTCAATCTCGTGATCCATCCTTTACCAAGCAAGACCGCGTAAATTGGATCCAAAAATTTAATCTAAACGGTCTGTCTCAACTGAAATAAGGAGTCCTACCTGTGAGTAAATCGATTTTTGAACTCGTTGACGAACTCCCCACGGGCGGCATCACCGTCATGGCGATGAAGTCTCTGGATAAGCTGATTCCGGGACAATGGCAAAATTTAACCGGATTTGACAACACCATTCGTGCGGTTACTGGCGAAACCGATGAAGCCTTGATCCAGCAAATCGGTGAACGCGCAGTGGCGTTATACAACGACAAATCCCAGGGCTATCAACGCGCCTACTGGCTCTATGACACGGTGCAAGGCGGTTCTGGCTTGCTAGGAGCGGCTGCCCTTGCCAATCGCATTGGGCAAGATACTTTTTTAGGCTTTCTCAAAAACGTTAGCCCAAAGCCCGAAAAAGCTCAAAGCATTGATCTCTCGGTCAAGCTGGTAACTGAGCTAGTCGCCTTCTGCCAAATTAACGGCATTCCTGGCGACAGCATTGGCGATTTTCTGGGAGCATTGGGCGACTACAGCGGCGAATCGCTGATGAGAATGGCGGCGTTGGTTTGCTTCGACGGGCTGATTCCCTTGGGTCCTGAGTTTGCCGAAAAAGCGCTAGGCAATGTTCAAGGTAGCAATGCTTCAGACTTAGAAGGCAACCCAACCTACAAAAGCGTTAAGGATCTGATTCCGGGCGATAATTCCAACGACAAGCTGGGCTTTATTACCAAAAGTTTCGATTCCACCCAAGGTTGGATGAAAAACTTCGTCTCTTCCACCGGGGCGACCCAAAGTGGGCTGATGCAGAATCTTAAAGGCTTTATCGACTTTACTGACGATAAAGCGGATTATGTGGGCGCGTTGCTGGATATGAACGTCAAGTACTACCGCCATACGGGTCTACAAACTTTGGCACGACGCTTGATTGAGCGCGCGGTTGCAGAAATTTAGGGACTGAGATTTAGCGACTGAGATTTAGGGACTGAGATTTAGCGGCTGAATTATTGCGAATGGTCATAAGTCCCTGGAGTGACTCAGATTTACTAAATCTGAGTCACTCCAGTTTTATGCTGATTTCCTTTTTGACAACAAACCTGCTACAACCATTGTTATTTGCGTTTATCAAATGTGCGGTTGCCTCAACTCTGCAAAGTTGAGTTACCTGCTTTGGGATTGGGGCGATCGCTCCTCTTTCACATTGGTCTGTTTCATTACTGCCAATCAATTCACCCATTTTGATCCGTGATTGGCGGGGTCATTGCACTACTTAGGAGTTTGGTATGGCGCGTACCAGAATTTTGATTGTGGAAGACGAACAAATTGTTGCAGATGATCTCAGAGAAACCTTAGACATTTTAGGATATGAAGTGGCTGGATTGGCGATTTCTGGCGAAGAAGCGATCGCCAAAGTAGCCGCGACTTGCCCCCACTTAGTTTTAATGGATATTCGGTTGGAAGGCGCAATGGATGGGATTGAAGCGTCTCACATTATCCAAACCGATTTTCAATTGCCGGTGATTTACCTCACTGCCAATGCCGATCGCGCCACTTTAGAGCGGGTCAAACAATCTGAACCGTTTGGCTACCTGATGAAGCCCTTTAGTGAAAAATCGCTTGCCACGACGATCGAAATTGCGATCGCGCGTCATCAGGCGGAACTGAAAGTGCGCCAAACCTTGAAGACGGTTCAAGCGGGCAAAAATGCCGCCGAAGAACTGGCGCAGGGAAAATCGGAATATCTTTGTTTACTTGCCCACGAACTCCGTAATCCCTTAACGGCAATCAAATTTGCGGCAGAAGTGCTGCAAAGCCATAGTGGTCAATTGTCCGATGTTAAAAAAAACCGCTATCTCCAGCGGATTCACACGGCGACCAACAGCTTAAACAAGCTTTTAGAAGACGTGTTGACTCTAGAGCATTCCAACGCTAGCCCGCTGCAATGGTCTCCTTTAGAAGTGGATGTAGTCGGCTTTTGCGAAGAATTGATTGAGGTGTTGCAGGTCAACTGCGACGACCCTCACACGCTGACTTTTTTCAGTGACGTTAAGCATTATCCAGCGTTTTTAGATGAAAAACTTCTGTGGCACCTGTTAAATAATCTGCTGAATAATGCGATTAAATACTCTCCTGAAGGCGGGACTGTATCGTTGCAGTTGCAGGGCGAATCCAACTGTTTTCGCCTGCGAATTTCTGATGCTGGCATTGGCATTCCCTCCCACACGCTGCCTCACTTATTTGAACCCTTTTATCGGGCGGGTAATGTGGGGCAAATTCCTGGAACTGGATTAGGATTGGCGATCGCCAAACAATGTGTAGAACTCCAAGGCGGCAGCATCAGCGTGGATAGCACCCTTGGGCAAGGCACCACATTTACCGTAGTTCTGCCCAGAAAAAAGCAAGAAAAATAGGAGTGTTTCACTCAAAATTCCAAAATTTCCCCTATCTTCTACTTTCCCACCAACCATTTCAGCCAATCTTTCAAAGCCTTGACCAATCGGTGAATTGGACTAAACCCGTGGCGTTTTGCTTGGGCTGTAGTCATCACGCCAAACTCCTCGCCGCTCGTAGAAGCCGTAATATTGTTGACTTCATACAGGCTATATTCTCCACTTTTTCCGGGAATTTCTACCTGAAACGATCGCCTCACTAAAACATGGTCTTTCGCTTCAGCATAAGCTTCTTTGGAAATCAGAAAAGTGGTGCCCAATTGTTTATTGGCAGCCTCAATTCGGCTTGCCAAGTTGACTGCATCCCCGATCGCAGTCATTTTCGGGTTTTTAGGATCGCCAATCGTGCCAATCACTGCCCAGCCATAGTGAACTCCAATCCCAATTCGCAACTGCTGTTGATATAAGCCTTCTAAGGATGGGTTTAGCTGTTCCAACGCTGCCAGCATTCCCACCCCCGCTCGAATGGCTCGTTCCGCTGCGCGATCGGGGTTATCCACGCCAAACAGCGCCATAAACCCATCGCCCATGTAAACATTAATCGTGCCCCCGTAGCGGTTGATTACTTCTGCCATCCGCTGAAAGTAGCGATTCAGAACATAAATCACGTCGTAGGGCAACAACGCTTCCGAAAAAGCAGTAAACCCTCGAATATCGGCAAACAAAATAGCAACGTGCTTTTCCCGCCCTAATAAGAGGGGAGCCGCCTTTTTGGATACCTGATCAAAAAACATTGCCATGTCGTCTGCATCTAAAGACAGTCGCCGCACCGTCATTTTGCCTTCAGGGGCAATCATCGTTTGGCAGGCTAATCGCATACAGGGTTCAAAGCCCAACTGATCCGCCAAAATTTGTTCTTCCGGGGTTCGCGGGGCACAAAACTCTTGCCCGTCCAAAATCATCACGCGACAAGTCGAGCAACGGGCATTGCCACCACAGACATGAGTGTGAGGAATTCCTGCCTCTAGAGCCGCCGTCAGCAATGTACTAGCGTTTTCTGTTTCGATCAGTTGTTGGTCGGGGAGATAAAAAATCTGCGTCATGGTGGGGTGCTGGCATCACCGTATTGTTGAATCTACACTGAACCCACTTGAAAGCGCGGATTAAACCAAACCAAGTATTAGAATGGCTTGTCTTTTGGCGATTTGTTTTCTGGCGATTTGTAATACCGTTTTGAGTTTTGAGTTGCAAGACAAAGAAACATTGCCGCTTCCAGCAGATCATCTGTCGCGTTTCAATTTTAAATTGGTATAACTTCCCAAAACAGACCTTAAACCCATTCAATTAGTAGCGACCCCACCTGTGGATATTGTAGCGGGTGAGATGGTAACGGGTGAGATGGTAACGGGTGAGTGCGATCGCGCCTCTCACCTTTTCCGCTTAATCGGCTTTTCCTTCCCGCCCCCTGTTCCTTGCCTCTTTCCCGGTTTGCTCCGCTCCCAAGCGGCGCTTCCCGCCCTATTGCTGCCTGTCTCCGTCTGCATTGCCGCGTTATAAAGCGCTTCATTTGCCGCCGCTGATTGAAACAAATCCACCACCGGATTGGGATAGTCCACACCCAACTTCACGTTAAAGCGCTGTTGTTCCACCGGAAGCAACTGCCACGGCTCATGCACTTTTCCTGCGGGAACTTGTGCGAGTTCGGGTAGCCAATGCTTTACATAAGTGCCGTTTGGGTCATAGTCTTTAGACTGTTTGAGAATATTGAAAAAACGGAAGCCACGGGCATCATTCCCCACACCTGCCGTGTAGTTCCAGTTGCCCCAATTGCTGCACACGTCGTAATCAAGCAGCAGCGACTCAAACCACTCTGCGCCCATTTGCCAGTTGATGCCCAAATTTTTAGTGAGGAAACTGGCAACATTTTGCCGCCCCCGGTTGGACATGAATCCAGTGGCGGCGATTTCTTGCATATTGGCATCCACTAAAGGAAAGCCCGTTTTGCCGTCCCGCCACAGGTCAAACCTTTGCCAGTCTTCTTTCCAAGGAAGAGAAATCCCTTGCAGCCCAGACAACCGGAAAATGCGATCGCCGTGTTTAGCGCTAATGAACCGAAAATAATCACGCCACAGCAGTTCAAAAATCAGCCAGTAAGTCGAATCGTTTTGCACGCGCTTCGTTTCATATAGCTGCACTTGCTCAAAAATATAGCGAGGTGAAAGACAGCCCAACGCCAGCCAGGGAGAGAATTTTGAGGAATAATCGGCACCGATCATACCGTTGCGAGTCTCTTTGTAGGTCTTGAGGCAATCTTGTTGCCAAAAGTAGTGATCAAGCCTCGCTTTACCGGCGGTTTCACCCCCCTCAAATTTCAGCACGGCGCGATCGTCAAAAGCGGGCGAGTCTAACCCGAAGCTGGATAAAGCAGGGCGATCGCCGGGTTCTACAGGGGGCAATGGCGGCAGTTTGGTAGGGGTTGGAAAGGTCGGGTTGATCGAGCTTTCTTTTTCGACCTGTTTGCGAAAGTTTGTGAATACTTCTGGCAGTTGGCTAACTTCAAACGGCAAATCATCGGGATGATAGAGCGTGTGCCCCCAAAAGCGGCGACACTTGACCCCGATCGCTGCCAACGCCTGACTGATTGACTTTTCAACGACAATTTCTTCTGAGGTGACTTCTGGGTGATAATAAACCGCCGTGATCCCCCACTGCTCTGCCATCTGAGGAATCACCGTTTCTGGGTTGCCGTGACGAATGATTAAATCGCTGCCCAAAGACTGAAGCGATCGCCGCAGATCTGCCACACTTTCTAGCAAGAATTGCGCCCGAAATGCGCCTGTCTTGGGAAAGCCAAAGGAGGTTTGCCCAAACTGGCGTGGATCGAAACAATAGAGCGGCAGCAAAAACTCAGGGTTTGCTTGAATAGCGCGATGCAAAGGTTCGTGGTCGTGCGATCGCAAATCGCTCCGAAACCAAATCAAAATTCGTGGGTCAGTCATGGTGGGCAGATTAAGCGACACGTTCCGCTACTCTACCAATGTCCAATCGATTTTGGAGGAGTGCCACATTGGATAATCGCGACAAATATCAGAATTTTGCTTTTGCAACTTCAGCGCTTGACTATAGCTCAGCAGCGCCTCTTCATATTGCTCCAACTCCTTCAGCACCGATCCGCGAAATAGCCAAGCTTCACAGTTAATATCAGACAAAGCTATGGCTCGGTTAAAACTGACTAAGGCAGCCTTGTAATGATTCAGGTGAACTAGCACAACCCCATGAAATACCCAGGTTTTAGAACGGGTGGGTTGAAGGCGAAGCGCTGATTCAAAACTCGCAAGGGCAGCTTCGTAATAACCTTGTTTGGTCAAAACGGCACCCCGGCTACACCAAAGGCGATGTAGCGTTTTAGTGGTCACTACGCTGTTGGCTTTAATGGTGTTTCTCTGAGCATGATGCTTTGAGGAGAAATGCGGAGGCGATGCGGAGGAGCTAGATGAACCCATGGTAGTTTTTTGCAAAATTGAAGACTCTAGGCGATCAATGGCGATTAATATCGTTGGGTGCGCTCTAGTGATAGGCGCTCTAACTGTTCTATATTCTGGCTTGGGCGACCTGCCTTCCTTATCCGCCATTATGCTCAACTTTTAAGGCGTGCAAAAAGAATAATGGAATGCAGATTCATGGCGATCGCGTCTTAATATACCTCTACTTTGCTGGATTGCGACAGAGGGGGGAAGCCCTGCATGAGCGGTGGGGCTTAGTTTTCATGGAAAGAGGTGCGGCTAAGGGGATGATAAATAACTGCCGCCTAGAAAAGTCAACCATTGATCGATTTACTGAACGCCGCCCTGTGGTTAATCGGGCTATCTCGCTAGTTGCCCCCTGAGAATGTAAATTATTGCTGCAATCCCTATCAAAATGACAGCAATTATTCAGACAATGTCGCCAAATTGGACTTTTTTGGAGATGCTTTAATGTTGAATATGCAGTTGCTTGCGGTGGCTGAGAGAGCGATTGATTGGAGTCCTAATGTTGCAGTGGTGATGATAGTCTGCAATGTCTTAATATTTGCGATCGGGAGAGCTACCATCAGTCAGAAAAATGTTGGTCCTGCGCCAACGTTGTTTGCAGGCATGAGTTTAGCGTCCTTGATTGCAACGACTTCCCTCGGACATATTTTGGGAGCGGGCGCGATTTTAGGACTTTCTAATTTAGGCGTTTTGTAACGTGTCTATGAGCCGATAACCGAAGCAGCCGGAACCCAGGTTCCGGCTGCTTCGGTTTTGCCGAAGCTTCCTGGGTTTGAACTAGAATTGGCGGGCGATCGCGCCTTGAGAGGCACAACACCCAGCAAAGACCGCCCTATCTGCCCAACCCCGATTGCGGCTACGGGTTAGTAATGGTTTCCTACTTTGCGATGATGAACAGCGGTCAACCCATCGGTTTTAGCAACCCGCCCCAGGTCTACGCTGCTATAGACAATCCAGTGGTCGCTGCCTTCCATTCTGCTAATCACCTCGCACTCCAGATAGGCGAGGGAGTCTGCCAGGATGGGGCAACCGTTGGAGGCGGGATAGATTTTGATACCTGCAAAGCGATCGCCACCGGGGGGAAAGCGCTTCAAAAAGTGCTTCATCAACGGTTGATAGTTGCCTTCTTCGAGAATGTTCAGCACAAAGCGATCGCCCACGTGCATAAAAGATTCAATCGCCCGATCTTTGGCGACGGCAATAGTGATGCCAACGGGTTCTGAGCTAGCTTGGGCAACCCAGGAGGCTAACATGGCGCTGGAGGCTTCGCCTTTTTTGGCGGTGATGATGTAGAGTCCACCACTGAGCCGTCCCAAGGCTCTATCCAGGTCGTTATCCAAAGATTTCATTTGCTTGATGCTGCGATCTCGCGTCAACCATTGCCCCAAGTCTGTTCCGGCTTCCTCACACAGTTGGTAGGTCGCTTCGGTGGGCGTTTCCTTGATCAAAATGGGAGGAAACGCTTCCACCACACCAATCTCTTGAAGCTTGTTTCGCAATGGATACACCGATTCATCATCACCACCGCCCGATTCAAATAGACCAAACGCCTGTTTCGCATGGGTCGCGGCTAAAATGGTGCTAATCAAGGCTTGAGTTTGAGTCGCATAAGTGCCCGATTGCGGCGGCATTCCAACCACAATTCCGGTAGCCATATCGACCAATTCGCGCACTTCCTGCGGATCGGCTTCTAGCAAATCAATCAGTTCAACCCCAACGCCGGTTTTAGCGACTCCTTGGGCAACGGCATGAACCAAGCGATCGCTACAGCCATACTCAGACACATAGAAAAATGCAACGGTCGTGGCAGCTTTTGCCTGCGCTTGGCTCCAGGTGCGATAACGCCCCACTAAATCTTCAACGTGGTGTTGCAGTAAAGGACCGTGCCCCGTGGCAATCTGAGCGATCGCGGGCAAATCTGCCATCCGCTTTAGCGCCGCCAAAACCGATCGCGCATTGGGACCCATGAGGCAGTCGTAATAGGTTTTGTAGTCTGCATTAAGGCGCTCCAAATCTTCGTCGTAGGTTTGGTCATCGCAATAGTGCATCCCAAACACATCGCAGGTGAAAAGGGTCTGGGTTTTGTGGTCATAGGTCAGGATGGTATCGGGCCAATGGAGATTGGGCGCAGAGACAAATTCCAATTCATGTCCATTGCCCAAATCCAGTCGATCGCCGCTTTTGACCAGTTTGCGGGAGTAGGGAAAATGGATCAAATCATCTAAAAACTGCATGGCAACTTTGGCACCCACCACGGTAATGTTGGGGTTGAGTTGCAAAACATCTTTGACTAAGCCGCTGTGGTCCGGTTCGGTGTGGCTAATCACGAGGTAGTCGATTTCAGCCGGATCGATCAAGCCCGTTAAGGTGTCTAAATAAATTTGGCGGAATTTTTCGTGGGAGGTGTCTATTAATGCCACCTTTTCACCGCGAATCAGAAAAGAGTTATAGGTCGTGCCGTTTTCTAGGGCAAATTCAATATCAAACCGATCGCGATCCCAATCCAGCGATCGCAGTGCCGTCGTGTTGGCGGCAATCTCAACGGTTTGCATGGTCAGGCGGGTAGATGCTTTTTCTTGAAGTGCTACCATAATTAACCTCTCTTATGTAAGAACTTATAGTAAAAAGTGGTCTATCTCTTATCTTGAATGGGGATTTGAGTGCTGTAAAGTTTTGATAAGTAAAGATGCTTATTAGTGTAGCTTATCATTTTTGAATTTTTAGCATGGCTGATTGGTGGATAGCGCTGGTGATTGGCAACTCTAGGCTGCACTGGGCAAAATTTAGCGGCGATCGCCTGCAAAAAATCTGGCACACGCCTCATGTCAAGGCGCATCCAACCCCGTTGCAATGCGAACTTTGGATTGCCTCCGTTGTGCCCTCTCAAAATCAGTTTTGGCAAGCCTGTTCTCAGGCTCACGTTCTGAACCTAGAACAGGTGCCGCTGCAAGGGATGTATCCAACCTTTGGCATCGATCGCGCGTTGGCATTGTGGGGTGCTATTCAAACTATGGGTAGCCCCGTTCTGGTGATCGATGCCGGAACCGCCCTCACTTTCACCGGAGCCGATCGCGATCGCCTGATCGGTGGAGCCATTCTCCCCGGCTTAAAGCTGCAATTTCAATCCCTTCACCAAGGCACCGCTCTTCTTCCTCCCATTCCCATTGCCCCTGATTCCCTCCCTCCTCGCTGGGCGCTGACCCCCGAAACCGCGATCGCCAGCGGCATTTTGCATACCGTTATTGCCGGAGTGCAATCTTTTATTCACGATTGGCGGCACACTTATCCAACCAGCGCGGTGGTGCTGACTGGGGGAGATGGCGATCGCCTCCATGCCCACTTGCAGGCTTTTGATCCCGCCTTAGCCAGTTCGGTAGCAGTAAATCTTCAGCTTGCATTCAGCGGCATTCGAGCCATTCGGCAAAACCAGTGAACTGGCATCGTCATCACGAGTTGAGCAGCGTCAGCAAGTCTGCTTCTGAGAGCACGGTAATGCCGAGAGATTGGGCTTTTGTCAGCTTGGAGCCTGCCTCTTCCCCTGCAACCACATAGCTCGTTTTTTTGCTGACCGATTCCGTGACTTTGCCGCCTGCGCTTTGAATTAAGGCTTTTGCTTGATCGCGTTTGAGGGTGGGCAGGGTGCCGGTGATCACAAAGGTTTTGCCGGAGAGGAGGGGGGAAAGGGTTGAGTTTTGAGTTTTGAGTGTTGAGTGGAATTCTAAGCCGGCGGTTTGGAGGCGTTGAATCAGGTTTTGGTTGGCGGGGGTGTGAAACCACTGGTAAACCGATTGGGCAATCTCGGTGCCGATGCCATACACAGAGGCGATCGCGTCTGTGGTGGCGTGAGACAAAGCTTCCACGCTAGTAAACTGCTGGGTCAGCACTTGCGCGTTGACGCTGCCCACATGGCGAATGCCTAAGCCGTAAAGCACCCGCGACCAAGGTTGTTGTTTAGAAGCAGCGATCGCGCGGATCAATTTCTCTGCGGACTTTTGCCCCATGCGCTCCAAGGTCATTAGTGACTCAACGGTGATGTCATACAAATCTGCGACGGATTGCACCAAGCCCGTCTCCACCAATTGCAGTACCCATTTTTCGCCGAGTCCGTTGATGTCCAGGGCATCGCGGCTTGCCCAATGCTCCAACGCCCCCCGAACGATCGCCGGACAGGAGGCATTAATACAGCGGGTCACGGCTTCGGTTTCTGGCTTGACCAAGGGTTGACAGCATTCCGGGCAGTGCGTCGGCATTTGAAACGGTTGGGTGCCAGCCGGACGCAACTCATACAGCACCCGCACCACCTCTGGAATAATTTCCCCGGCTTTGCGAATGATCACCGTATCTCCCACGCGAATATCTAGGTCGGCAACGCGATCGCGGTTGTGCAGCGTCGCCCGTGCTACGGTGGTTCCCGCCAACAGCACCGGGCGCATTTCTGCCAGCGGGGTGACGGCTCCCGTCCGCCCTACATTCACGCTGATGTTTTCTACGACCGTGGGCGCTTCCTCGGCTGGATATTTAAGCGCGATCGCCCAGCGGGGAAACTTTTGGGTAAACCCCAACTGAGTTTGCAGCGCCAGAGAATTGATCTTGACCACCACGCCATCGGTCATGTAGGGCAGCGTTTGGCGCTCCATCGACCAGCGATCGCAAAACGCCATCACCTCCACCAGGCTTGAACAAGGCGCACCTTCTGGATTCACCCGAAAGCCCAGTTGCTTCAATGTTTGCAGCACAGCCCATTGACTGGAGGGAGCCGGAATTTCCCCTTCTTCCCTTGCCTCTTTCCCCTTTTCAAAGTGCAATATGTAGGCAAAAAAGTCTAACTTGCGTTTCGCCACAATTTTGGAATCCAATTGTCGTAACGTGCCTGCTGCCGCATTTCGAGGATTGGCAAACAAAGCTTCCCCAATCTGCGATCGCTCTTGGTTAATTTGGGCAAACGAGTCGAGGGGCAAAAAGGCTTCACCGCGCACTTCCACCACGGCTGGCGGATTTTCTAAGTTGAGCTTGAGCGGAATGGAGCGAATCGCTTTCACATTTTGAGTAATATCTTCCCCTGCGATCCCATCGCCGCGAGTCACTCCCCGCACCAATACGCCATTTTCGTAGGTGAGCGCTAGAGAAGATCCATCAATTTTTAGTTCGCAGACATATTCAAAATCTGCTACGTCTGGCGCAACTCGCTGCCATCGATCTTGCCACTTGGCTAAATCGCCATTGCCAAAGGCATTTTCCAGGCTGTAGAGAGGAATGTTGTGGCGAACAGAGGTGAATTGGCTAGCGGGGCGTTCTCCCACCCGCTGGGTCGGGCTGTCGGGCGTAATTAGAGAGGGATGCTGAGTTTCCAGCGCGATCAATTCGTGATACAGCGTGTCGTAGACGGCATCTTCAAGCACAGGAGCATCTAGCACATAGTAGGCATAGCTAGCATTTTGCAGCAGGTGCCGCAGTTCTTGGAGGCGCTGCTCAATCTCTACCGGAGCGGGTTCAAGTAAGGGTTGTGGCTCTGTCGAATCCATCGGTTACCAAAAATCCTATCCACATTAATCCAATCTGTTCTCACTCAGTTTAGCGAGGTGCAGGCAAGCTGCAAGCCATTTTGCCCAGCGATCGCCCCAAATGCCAAAAAATCCGTTATTCTGCGGGGTAGTTAAACCATTACACCTGAGGCTAGATTGATCGATGCAGCTTTGGCTAACCAGTTTTATCTTGCTGTTTGGGGCTGTGGAGCTTTGGCAGTGGGTGCAGCAAGCATCATTGCCGACCCCGGTTTTTTGGATGGGCGGGGCACTGTTGGCGATCGCCTCTAACTACAACAAAATCTCGATGCCACTTCATTTAAATGAAAAAGTAGATGAAAAAGCGCCAGAGTCTCCATTGAAATCGATCGCTGAAACTCAGGCTCACACCCATCAGCCCGTTTCGTCTGCCATCCCCAAAAAGGCATCTGTGCGCCCTCCCGTCTCTTTTGAAATTCAAAAACCCTTCCTACCCAAAGATTAAAATTGACGGGCGACTCGTCTCAATTAAGCGACTCGTCTCAATTAATTAGAGAATGGACGTAGGATGTCGCTCGGTATGAATATTCGTCATGGCTACTTTACCCGCCCACGCAAAAGATTTATTAGCTGATTTAATCGCTCGGTATCGTTCCCATGTGGATTATGTGGCGATTCGCCTAGAAGCCGCAGAAGGCACCGACATTTTGCTGCGGGGCAATAAGATTGAAACCTTGAGTGAAGGAATTTCGATTGGAGGTCATGTCAGAGCGTGTCACAAAGGTGGCTGGGGTTTCGCCAGTTTTAATCGACTTGCCACCCTGGAAGAACAAGTAGAAGCCGCGATCGCGGCGGCTCGATTGGTTGGCGATGACGAAACCCTGCTGGCACCCGTTAGCCCCATTCAAGCCCGTTGCATCTTTCCGCTCACCGGCAGCGATCCCCGGCAGATTCCCCTGGCGCAGAAAAAAAACCTGTGCCAGCACTATGGCGAGATTTTGCGGAGTGTCAGCCCTCAAATTGCCACTGTTTCAGTCCGCTATAGTGACAGCGCCCAACGGATTATTTTGGCAACATCCGATGGCACCATGCTGGAACAATCCTGGGTGGATATGGAAATGCGCTATGCGGCGACGGCTCGGAATGGCGATCGCGTGCAAACCGGGCGCGAAACCACCGGTTCTCGAAAAGCCTATGAAGATTTGGGCGAATTGGATACTCAAGTGCGAAGTGCGGCTCAGCGGGCGGTCAATTCTCTGGCGTTGCCTTCTGTCAAAGGCAACATCTACACCGTGGTGATCGATCCAATTTTGACGGGTTTGTTTGTTCACGAATCGTTTGGGCATCTCTCTGAAGCAGATATGGCATACGAAAACCCCGATTTGCTGGAAACGATGAGTTTGGGGCGACGGTTTGGGTCAAAAGATCTGCAAATTTTTGATGGGGCTGCTCCAGAAGGACATCGCGGTAGCTATGCTTACGACGACGAAGGCACTCCTGCCACTACGACGCAATTGATCAAAGATGGAGTATTGGTCGGGCGGCTGCATTCTCGCGAGACGGCAGGCAAGCTAGGGGAGGCTCCAACCGGGAATGCGCGCTGCTTAAACTACCACTATCCGCCGATTGTTCGGATGACCAACACCTGGATTGAACCGGGCAAAACTCCCGTTGCAGATTTGTTTGATGGCATTCAAGAGGGCGTATATGCCTGCAACTGGGTCGATGGCATGACCAATGGCGAAATGTTTACCTTTGCGGCGGGCGAAGCGTGGATGATTCGCAATGGCAAACTTGCCGAGCCGGTGCGAGATGTCACTCTGTCGGGAAATGCCTTCAAAACGCTGGCAAATATTGAGGCGATCGGCAATGACTTTTTTTGGGATGAGTCGGGTGGCTGCGGCAAAGGCGGACAAAGCGGTTTGCCTGTGGGCTGTGGTGGTCCTAGCTTGCGAGTGCGGAATGTGGTGGTGGGCGGTGAGGCGGTGGAGTAACAGGCAGCAGGTTTTTGGGTGAATCGTCCAGTAAATCTCAACGGAGCTAGTACAATTGAAGAATTTTTTACGGTAGAAAAAGCGTGAAACGTAAACAATTTGTCCAGACTGCGATCGCCAGTGCCGCCACAGGTTCAGCCTTGGTCGCTTGCCGAGCCAACACCAGTCCATCCGGCGCAAATGCGTCTTTGCCGACGATTAACTGGCAGATGGCGACAAGCTGGCCAATCGCGTTGGATACCATCTTTGGCGGTGCTCAAACATTTTGCGATCGCGTCGCCGCAATCACGGGAGGCAAGTTTAGGATTACCCCGCGTGCGGCAGGGGAGCTAGCTCCGCCCCTAGAAGTGCTCAATGTCGTGTCTCAAGGTGCCGTCCCCTGTGGTCATACGGCGGGCTATTATTATGTCGGTAAAAGCCCCGCTGCCGCATTTGGCACCACCCTACCCTTTGGCTTAAACGCTCAACAGCAGAACGCTTGGCTGTATGAAGCAGGGGGATTAAAAACGCTGCAAGCTCTGTATGCTCGTAAGTTTGGGGTGATCCAGTTTCCCGCAGGCAATACCGGCGGGCAGATGGGCGGCTGGTTCCGCAAGGAAATCTCGAAGGTGAGCGACCTGCAAGGGCTGAAGATGCGGATTCCCGGACTGGGGGGGCAGGTCATGGGCAAGCTGGGCGTAACGGTGCAGACTTTGCCCGGTGGCGAAATTTTTCAGGCATTGCAAACGGGGGCGATCGACGCGGCGGAGTGGGTCGGTCCCTACGACGACGAAAAATTAGGACTGCACAAAGTCGCCAAATTTTATTATTACCCTGGCTGGTGGGAACCGGGTCCAACCTTGGAGGTGCAAATCAACCTCAACGAATGGAAGAAACTGCCAGCCGAATACCAAGCCGCGATTCAAGCCGCCGCCTTTGAAGCCAATATAATGATGCTGGCTCGGTATGATGCCCGAAACAACGAAGCCCTTCAGCGTCTGCTCCAGGGTGGTGTCACGCTTCGCCCTTACAGCAATGAGATTTTGGCAGCAGCCGAAAAAGCGTCGTTTGAGTTGTATGACGAATTTTCTGCCAAAGATGCAGACTTCAAGAGTATTTTTGCAGAATGGAAGCCGTTCCGCGATCGCATCTATGCCTGGAACAACATCAACGAGGGTAGCTTTGCCCGTCACAGTTATGCCAACCTCAAGCCATAAACTCAAGCCATAAACTCAAGCTATAAAATTGGCTGTGCCGACAGATCGACCAGCCAGCGCACGGTTTGCGGAAAGCCCATCACCAAGAGCAACACCACCACCTGCAACACCATAAAAGGCAGCGCACTTTTGTGAATATCAACCGTGCTAATTTCCTTGGGGGCAACACTTTGCAAATAGAACAAAGAAAACCCGACGGGAGGCGAAATAAAGGCGGTTTGCAAATTAATCGCCATCACCACCCCAAACCACACCATATCCAGTCCTAACTGCTGGGCGGCGGGCACTAACAGGGGCATGGCAATAAAACAAATTTCGATAAACTCTAAAAACACGCCCAGAATAAAAATCACAATATTACTCACAATCAGAAAGGCAATCTTGCCCCCCGGCAAATTGACCAACAGAGTGGTAATCAGCGTTTTGCCGCCCAAGCCATCAAAAACAATGCTAAAAAACGCCGAGCAAAACAAAATCATCAGCACCACCGATGACACTACCGCCGTGGAGTGAGCCGCCGATTTAATCAATGCCCAATTGAGTCTTCGATTCAGCGCCGCCAGACCACAGGCTCCCACGGCTCCCACTGCGCCTGCTTCGGTTGGCGTAGCAATGCCAAAGAAGATACTGCCCAGCACCGCAAATATGAGCAGCAAGGGGGGAATGACGGCTTTCATCACCCGTCGCACCAGTGCCATCCCAGTGATTTGTCGAGCTTCTAGGGGCAGTGCTGGCGCGACACTCGGCTTGAAAAACGCGAGTCCCAGCACATACAAGGCATAAGATCCCGATAGCATCAATCCTGGAATCAACGCCCCCAAGAAGAGATCACCGACCGACACGCCCAACTGATCACTTAAGACGAGCAACACCAGACTGGGAGGCAGAAGTTGAGCCAGGGTGCCCGACGCGATGATCACCCCCGCAGCTAGTTGTTTGTCATAGCCATAGCGCAACATCACCGGTAGCGCCAGCATTCCCATGACGATCACCGTAGCCGCCACAACGCCTGTGGTCGCTGCCAATAACGTGCCCACAAAAATTACCGCTAGCGCCACTCCCCCCCGCAGCGATCCCAGCACAATTCCAATGGTTTCCAGCAGTTCTTCTGCCAGCCCCGATTTTTCTAAGACTGCGCCCAAAAACACAAAAAAGGGAATTGCCAACAGCGTGAAGTTGGACATGGTGCCAAACCAGTTGTTCGACAAGAGCAGCAGCCGACTGGGATCGAACGCGCCCACAAACCACCCGATCGCCCCAAAAATGATTGCCGTCCCCGCGAACGAAAATGCAACCGGGTAGCCCGTCATCAGGATGAAAAAGAAGCCGACAAACATCGCGATCGCTAACCACTCAAAGCCCATAGTTTTTCTGCTCAAAAGTCATGTTTCGCCTATCCGGTGATTTAGGTGATTTAGAGGATGTCATGCACTAAAGCCATAGCAACCTATTCAAGGGGTAGGTGTTCTGCATCTGCCAAAATACTTTGTGCGTCCTGCGTGTATCCCTTCAAAATCGCCAGATATTTAATCGCTTGCGAAATTGCCTGAGCCAGCAACAGAAAAAAAGCCACAATAATCATTGTTTTGATCGGCGCTCGTGGCAACCCATCGGCATCTGGAGACACTTCCCAACTTGCCCAAGTTCCATCCGGTAACAGCCCCCAAGACTGCAAAATGGGATTGGCACTCACCCAAATTCCTAGCACACAAAAGGGAATCAGAAAAAAGACGGTGCCCAGAAAATCGACCAGCGCTCGCCGTTTTTCACTCCAGCGGGCATAAAGAAAATCAACTCGAACATTAGCGCCTTGTTTGAGGATGTAGGCAAAGCCGAGAAGAAACATTAATGAAAACAAGTACCATTGCAGTTCGATTAGTGCGTTGGAGGATAGCTTGAGTCCAATCAACCGTCCGATGTAGCGGGCAATGACGTTGTAGAACCCAACCGCGATCGTCAAAATGACCATCCCCGCGCTCAAGCCACCGAAAGCGTCTGTGGCGCGATCGATCGCTTGAGAAAGTTTAAGGAGGGCACGAATATGAGAAGGCTTGATTAAGGTGTGCAAGACTAAGTGCTTCCGTTAAAGCCTACAAGTTTCGCACACGATAATATCACGTCAGTTCAACTCGCCAACCAAGGCGATCGCCCTAGCCATGCCAGCGATCGCTTTTGGCTTTTGGGCTGATGGGTTTATTGCCCAGCCGGAGCAGGGGCAACCGGAGCCGCCGGAGCGGGGGCAGCATCGGGGGCAACTGGAGCAGCAGCAGGCTCTTGAACACGCGGTGCTGGGGCGGGTTGAGATATGGGCGCAGGGGTTGCGGCTGGGGTTTGCGGAGCTACGGGATTGGGAATCGTTACATTCACATTAGGAGCCGGAGCCGAGGACTGTTGCGGCACGGGAACGATGCGATCGCGCTCAATAATTCGCTCTTTGACTTGCGGCGATGGGCTTGCCACCGGATTGGCAGGCGTGATGATATTGGTGGTGCTGGGTCGCTGGTTGTTCATAAAGTAATAGGCGGCAACTCCTAAGCCAACTAAAGCGGTTAATAGAATTCCTAACAGTAGACCGCCAAAAGTGTTGCTATCCTCCCGCTCTCGCTGGGTAGCTTCGTAGTTGCGCTGCTCCGCAAGTCGGTTTTGGTCATCAATATTTTGAGGGGGCACGGAATTTTGAGGGGGTACGGAAGTGGAGGGGCGATCGTCGGGCTGTGGGTTATTAAAGTTTGTCATAGTTAAGTTGCTCAGAATTCAACCACTACAGAATACTGGTGTTTCTTTTTACAGGGTCTCTACCCGTCAAGTGATTTTCAGTCATCCGAAAGATAGAGTTGTAACCGCGATCGCAGCCGTAATTCCTGTAATAGTCTTCTAGGCAGTTGAGATTTGAAATGAGGTTATGATATGTTCTCCAAGCAATCGATGGCAGAGACAACACAACTGGATGTTCACGTGAATACCCTCCGCGTGAATATATTAATTTGGACTTTAAATGGAGTTGGATTTTAATTGGATTGATTTCGTTAGTTAGGGTCAACGTGTTCGCAATTTGAAGTTCTGTCAAAAAATTAGGGTTATGCATTGGACTATTGCCGCACCATTTTTTACGCCCAAATCGCTGGTGACTACTCCATGGTTAGATAACTTCATGCCAGACAATCGCCATTTATTCACTAAGATTTTTCGCCAAGATCCCTTAGCTGACCAAAGCTGGCATAGTCGCTCTTCTCGCACAACTCAGACTAAAGAATGGGTGAGTTATTGGCAGCAAAGCGGGTTTGCTTGGCAATCCACCAGAGGGGGAGTGATTACGGTGTTTCCTCAGCTTGCTAGCATGGTTGGCATCAGAAAACGATTCTCGCGTAAAGAGGTGCCTGTCATTGCTTGGTGTTTTAATTTAGGAACCCTTTACCCAAACTTAAAGCAGACGCTTTCTCGCGCTGCGCTTAAAGACGTAGATAAGTTCGTGGTACATTCCCGGCGAGAAGGTGAAACCCTCAGCGATTGGCTAAAAATGCCTCAAGAAAATTTTGAGTTTGTGCCCCTTCAGCGAGCGCCCATTCCAGTTCTAGAAACAGAAGATATCGAGAATCCCTTTATTTTGGCAATGGGGTCGGCTAATCGCGATTATCAAACCTTTTTTGATGCTGTGGAACCACTTGGCATAAGCACCGTGGTGGTTGCAGGTCATCACGCCATCAATCATCTCAGGATTCCTAACAACGTCAAAGTTCTCTCAGGACTGACAACCGAGGAATGCTATCGTCTAGCTCAAAAAGCCAGGTTGAATGTCATTCCTCTACAAGATACTGCCACGGCTGCGGGGCAAGTGACCTTGGTTGAAAATATGCGGATGAGCCGTCCTGTGATTGCAACCCGCTGTGTTGGCACGGAAGACTACGTTCAACATGGCAAAACCGGACTGTTAGTCGCACCCTATTCTACGAGTGCGCTGGCTGATTCTATTAATCAGCTATGGACTGATTCGGGTTTTCGCAATCGGTTAGCACAACAGGCTAGCACTCATGCCGCCGCCAATTTCTCAGATGAAAACGCTGGGTCGCGCTTGAGTAAAATTTTGGATAAATTTTGAAGAGCGATCGCCCTCCACTGGATACTTTCCATCAGCGATCGAGCGATTGAGCCTGTGCCTCACCGGCAAGATCATCGGAGGGTGCTCTTCACCGTTTGTAAGATTGTTTCATGATCATCATTTATCTAAAATACGCGAGGTCTGCGATCGCTGATCTCAATTTCTTTGCGTTCAAGCGAGGGCGATCGCGGGGCTGTTAAGCCGCAGAGTCAATCTTTGATACAATGATGCCTGTCAGGGTTTAACTCCCTCGCCATCGTGAAACAGTTAAGATACACTTTCAGGCGTAAAGAATTGGGTAAAGAGCGGCGAAAACTCTTAAAACAGCCAGGGATAGCCGCGTCTTCCCGCTGCCAAACCGATCAATTCAGACCGAACACGTCGGGCGAGGCACGCTCAAACATCCAGTTACGCTTGGGGAGATAGACTCTCTGAGATTCGCTAAATTAAGCTCGTCAATGGGTGCTACGGCGCAGTTGGCTGGTTTAAGAATTGCCGCAAGGATAGTGAATGTTAAAGTCTTGCACAAATCCAAGAATTCCACGCGCTTCAGCCGTGGGAGTGTCAAAGTAGGAAAGCTCACTAATCTGTCAAACCTATGGAATCAAAATCAAATGCCTCCCATTCAACGGCAGAATCTTTCTCAATGGATGACTTTGCCAAAGCTTTAGAGAACTATGATTATGGGTTTCAGAGCGGACAGATAGTATCCGGCAAAGCCATCAGCTATGAAACCGATGGCATTTATATTGATATTGGTGCAAAGTCTCTTGCCTTTCTCCCGGTGGATGAAGCGAGTTTAAGAGAGATTCGCGATCCAGAAGTGATTTTGCCCATTGGCGATTCGCGTGACTTTTTGATCATCCGCGAACAGGATGCTGATGGGCAGGTGACGCTCTCACTCAAGCAGCTAGAAATTCGGCAGATGTGGGATCACATGGCAGAACTGCAAGACAGCACCCAAAGTCTTTCGGTCAAAGTGACTGGTATTAACAAGGGCGGCGTGACGGTGGATGTGCAAGGGCTGCGAGGCTTTATTCCGCGATCGCACCTATTAGAACGCGATAATCTAGAATCCCTCGTGGGCACTACCCTCACCGCCAATCTATTAGAAATCAATCAAGAAAAAGGAAAATTGGTTCTTTCCAATCGGCTAGCCACTCGCTCTGCTGCCATTAGTCAGTTTGAAACCGGGCAACTTATAGAAGGCAAAATCAGCGGCATTAAACCATTTGGCGTATTTGTAGATCTCGGTGGCACCAGCGGCTTGCTTCATATCAACCAAATCAGCAAAAACTATGTAGAATCGTTGCCAAACCTCTTTCAAGTGGGGCAAATTATCAAAGCGATGATTGCTGACCTAGATGAAGCGAAGGGCAGAATTTCTCTTTCTACCAAAGTTCTGGAAAACTATCCTGGCGAAATGCTAGAAAAGATGGCAGATGTGATGGCAGAAGCGGATGTTCGCCAAGAGAAAGCTCGTAAGCTCTTGATGAATGGTTAAGCAATGGGTATGGGGCGTTGAGAAGACGCTTGACACCTCACTCTCACTCTTACTCTCAAGCTCAATGTGGGTTTTGGCTTCGCTCAACCCACCCGGCTTTGCTCAACCCACTCGCTAGCCCTTATTGTAGACTTTGATTTAAATGACTGAATACAGGGGGGTGGCGATCGCCATCCCCCTGTACAATAACCAGAAATCATTCCATGCGATCGCAAGTGCTTTTATGAACTCTGCTTGGCAAAGCTTAACCCTCTCTACAGTGCCTATCCAGCAATGGCTCAACGCGAGCTATGTGCATTATCTCGTGGGTCCGCTGCAACAGTGGCGACGGGGAAGCAGGCTGATGCGCTGGGCTGACGCGATCGGCGGAGCGCTGGTCATGCTGGTATTTGCGCTGGCTCCATTTGTCAACAATGAGCTAATCGCGTTACTTTTAGTTGCCTGCGGAGCTTATTGGATTCTGTTAACGCTCTCGGAAGAGGGGCAGCCAGTAGCACGGTTATCAGATCCATCCACTCCGCACTATCCGGCGGAGCGCTCCCAGCAAAGCTCTGCATCGCGCACTCCCCTCGCCACGCCAATTCATTTTCTCGTGCTGCTTTACTGGTCAGCCGTATCGATCGCCACGGCAATGTCTCCTGTAAAAAAAGCGGCGTTTGTGGGTTGGCAAAAGCTAACGCTTTATTTATTGTTTTTTGCGCTGGTGGCACGGGTGTTGCGATCGCCCAAAATTCGCGCCTGGGTGATCACCACCTATTTACTCGCAGCTTTGGCGGTCAGTGTTTATGGGTTACAACAATGGTTTTCGGGCACGGCAGCCTTGGCAACCTGGGTTGATCCCGCTTCGCCGCTTTCTAAAACAACGCGAGTCTATAGTTATTTGGGCAATCCCAATTTGTTGGCAGGATATTTAATTTCGGCGATCGCGTTTAGCGTTGCGGCGGTGTTTGTTTGGCAAAGCTGGATGCAAAAAGCCCTCGCCGCCGTGATGGTGATCGTCAATAGTGTGTGCTTGGTGTTGACCTTTAGCCGGGGTGGCTGGATTGGTTTGGTGGTGGCTGTTGGCGTATTGCTGCTGCTGCTGGCGCACTGGTGGAGTATTTATCTCCCGCGCTTTTGGCAGAAATGGGCATTACCAATCGTGCTAGGAAGCGCCGCTGGACTGGTGATTTTGGCGATGATTGTAGTGGAACCGTTGCGCGATCGCGTGAGCAGTATGTTTGCCGGACGCGGCGATAGTAGCAATAACTTTCGCATCAATGTATGGATGGCAGTGATTGAAATGATCAAAGACCATCCCATTTGGGGAATTGGTCCCGGCAATGTCGTTTTCAACAAAATTTATCCGCTCTACATGAAGGCGCGTTATTCTGCCCTCAGCGCTTACTCCATTCTGCTAGAAGTGATTCTAGAATCTGGAATTATTGGATTCACTTGCTTTGTATGGCTGCTGCTGGTGACCATGACCCAAGGCTGGACTGCTATGCAACGGCTGCGCCAAGTGGGCAATCCCGATGGCTTGTGGCTAATTGCCGCGATCGCGTCCCTCTTTGGCATGATTGCTCACGGCTTAGTCGATACGGTGCTGTATCGCCCTGAAGTCAACACCCTCTGGTGGCTGATGTTTGGCATGATCGCCAGCTACTATATGCCCAAGGAACTTGAAACTAGCGAGGAATAAACCCTCAAAACGTACCTTTTTCCTGAGCATTTCTACAATCGCTTTTGCAACCCGCGATCGCTTATCAATGAGTTTGTGGAGCGATCGCGTAAGGCAAATCCAGCCCATTCTATCCTGCGGATCGCATTTTCACCCCGCGATCGCCTTAACCAAAAACACAACAATTACGGAAATAGACCTAAACGAATCCATAATTGCCGTGCTGCTACCTGAGTAGAACTGTTCATCTCCAAATACTCCACAGTGACCTTTCCAACCGAGGTCATACCGGTGACCTTGCCAGATTCAATACTTACCTGAAAATGCTCACTCCACTGATCCGCTCTTGGATTAAAAAATCGAACTTCGGTGTTTGCATCAGGCATAGTGCCACTAATACGAGTTCCTTTACGGAGATTGCAAGAGCGACAGGCAAGGGCTAAATTCGCTGCATCATTTTCACCTTGCCGTGAGATGGGGATGATATGCTCCACCTCAAATGGAAAATTGAAAACTATTTCAGGGGCTTTGCAGTATTCACAACGATGGTTGGCTCGTTCCGCGATCGCAGGATAATCAGGATTCATGAATTTTCTTACTGCATCAATGCGGCAGTGCGGGCTGTTGCGGCTCTCAATTCCGCTTCAACCAACCTATCTAACGCTGCTTGTTGCTCTAGTGGCAATTCCTGCCCCTGATCTCTAGCTAACCGCCATAAATTCATCAACTCTGATAACTTTTCTTGTTGCTCGGTGCTGAAAAATGAGTCAGGGCGAAAGCTTTGGATGACCAGTAGGGCACTAAATTCAATCTCCCCTAGCTGGATAGTTAATGCATCTAAAGCTTGCCCCGCAGTTTTGCCAATAGAATACTTGTCTCCCGCGATCGCCCGATAGGATTTCTCACCGCTAGCATCAGAGATTGGCAAAATCGCCACTGTAGTCATACTTTCAGCCTGAGATCATTTGCTTCAAATTATAGCTCTACGCAATCCTATACAAAATTTCAGCGATCGCATCTCCAACCCGCGATCGCAGTCATCAAGAATCTGGGGCGATCGCCGCTTCCCTCATATCTGCTATTGCCCTCATCAATAAACCTGTGAGGTGACGACTTAAACAGTTGGCTGCTTCAAATTGTTGGACTGTTGGCGTTGACGAGGTTGTTTCAAAGGGCTTGAAATGATTGGTCTGCCACTTTCAGCTTGTCTTTGTCGTAGATCATCACAGATTGCTTGTAAGTTATGGTTGAAAGCTTTAGCGTGTTCTTCTCGAATTTTGTGAATTTCTTCGAGGATTTCATCTCTCCACATTTTTACTCTCCCATTAGCTCATAGGGTGTACAAATTGTTGGCAGTTCATATCCGGCGTTGAGGCTAATTTGAGCTAACTTTTTTTGAATTTGAGCATTTGCAATATGCTTACAATTCCACGTTAGCAGATAGTCCAAGCCGTAAACAGTTGCAACTGCGATATGGAGTGCGTCATCAAAGGCTTTGAGTGGAAGATTACTTTGACTCAGAAATTGTGCTGCCAGATTTTGTACTGCTTGATCAACTTCAAGTAAGGGAAAGTCACGCAGGATTTCGATCCGCTGAGCGGCGATCGCGCTATCTCCTCGTGCCACCTCATCCAAAACCACTTGCGAAATATAGAGTGCAAACTGAAAACGGCGACTATCCCACCATTGCCGCGTTGCTTCCACATTTGCCATCAAAATCAGATTATTGCTGGATCTAGCAGGCAAGTAGCCGACGATACTGGTTTCAATGTAAACAGTTTCAGTCATAGCGGATGTCTTGAGTCAGCTTAATTGTGTATGGAGATCGCATTTGTCAAGGGGTCTTTGGGGCGATCTCGTGAGGCAAATCCAGCCTATTCTATCCTGCGGATCGCAGTCATCAATGAACCGCTGGAGCGATGGCTTCTCATTTCAAGGCTGTCACCTGCATAAGCGGATTAACTACCGTAATTTAATCCATACAACAAAATGAAAAATATGTTAGATATTCTTATCACTTAAATTTAGAAGTTCAATCAACTCACTTTCTTCTAAGTCTTCAAAGTATTTCTTACTTTTATTGGATCTGAAAAATGTAGAGTGAGTATACTTTTGACCTACGGCTTTTCGTTCTTTAGCAATAGTTGTCTCAATTACATTCACTGCATCAGAGTAAAGATTCCAAACCTCTTGAAAATTAGAATATTTCAATTCGAGATTATTTCGTCTAGCAAGCTCACCCATGACGTAAAGGATATAATAAGAAGCATGAATAATATAAGACTTCATTTTAAATAATGATTGATCACCTACAATTTCTGATTTGATTCTATTTTTCTCCAATTCTATCTTCTCAAAAAGATTATATGCAAGCGAAACTTTATCAGCATTAACATCTTCATTAAAAACTTCTTCATACTTATCACCAAAAATTAACCCTTTCCTATTCTTTGCTTCATAGGGAGAACGGTTAAAGAAAGCCATAAGAACTTGACCAGCTTTTTCTGCATCTATCCTCTGGCTTAGAGGTTTTTCAGTATATTGATTTTTCTTTCTTTCATAAAACTTTTCGTTTATAAGAAACTCTTTTTCTAGGCTTAGTTGAATAAAATCTACAGATCTTATATCTCGACTCTTTACAGGATTTTGGCTGTTAGTATATTCTGCGATTCTCGTACTTAAAGCAGTATCTTTGACCTCACAGATTCGGCAAAGAATCTCAATATCACAAAATTTACTTGAGTTCTCCAAAAAAGCTTCATATAGAGAATGTATAGTTTGACTTCCATTTACGACTTGCACATTATCCAACTCAATAATTGGGGATGGTCTACTCAAATAAGAAAAAGAATCACAAGTCAGGGTTACGCCATTGTTGTAATAAAAGAATTTACTGTTATCTTCTGATAATGCCGTATTTTTGATATTTTTATTGATTGACGATTTCTTCTGATAAATTCTTACGTTGTCATTAAATGCATCTTCTAGGATAGTTAAATCTTTCATCACTTCATATTCATCATCGGTCATATCTGCTTTATTTCTTATTTGTTTATCATCAAGAACTATTCTTACTAGGTCTCGTGCATCAACATTCACAATAAGGGCACGAATGTTCCCATTAGATTTCTCAAAATACCCTCTACCAACACCTTTGATTTTTCCACTTACTATCTGTTTTTCCGCAGAAAATATATACTCAATCAAATTTGGCATTAAGTGATATCGAATTTCTACGCTTTTACCAATACTTCTTTCAAGTCTTTCTTTTTCAGCTTGCTCAAAATTTTTATAATGATTTGCACAGACATGAAAGATCAAAGTAGGATTCTGACTATCAAATATCCTCCAAATATCCTCAACCTTTGAAGACAATACAGCATTAACTTCTTGAAGTAGGCATGAATCCTGTTGGTTCAACGCATTTATAAAGCTTAATATCTTATCAATTTCTCCTGAAGGAAGATTGTTATTTTTTACCTTATCAAATGTTTTTGCATATTTAAAGTTAAACATATGAATTTCTGGAGGTGTAGATGTCTCATCAATATAGAGAGCGTCTATCCCTCTGTCATGTCCCGATGGCTGATTGGAGATTTTCAAAAAATTACTATCTGTTATGGAGTCTCTTATTTCATCTTCTTGTAATCCAAGGATGAGATCTATAACAACAAAGTAGAAAGCAGATTCAAGATCAGAAAAACCATAATCTTGCCGTCTTTTTTCTGTCTTAGTTCTGAGAAGGGAAAAATCTTGAAGTGTTGGTGTGCTCATATTGCTTAAGAAAATATTTCATTTACCTAGAAATGGAAAAACGTTTCTTCTATCTTTATTAGATGCTCAAATATTTTATCTGTAACGGAGGATAGAAATCATCAGGAAAGCTTTTCAATATCAGGGATTATTGTTTGGATGCCAAAAACTCTTTGACGACTTGTTTCACGTCGCGGAATTCGCCTTCCACTTCGTAATTCATCCGTTGCATTTCGGCGGCGGTGACGAGTCCGCTGAGTTCTGCTAGGGCAGTGCGGAGTTTGGGATATTTTTGCAGGGTGGCTTCGCGGACAATCGGCACGGCTTCGTAGGGTGGAAAGTAGCGTTTGTCGTCCTTTAGCACCACCAAACCCAGTCGGGCAATTTGCCCATCGGTGGAGTTGCCTGCCACGAGGTCTACTTGTTTTTGGATGAGTGCCCGATAGATTAGCCCCAGATCCATGATTTGTGGAGGTTTGGCAAACTGAAAGCCGTAGGTTTTGGATAAGCCTGCGAGACCATCCTGCCGTTCAGAAAATTCGTAGCCGAAGCCGCCGCGCCATTGTGGGGTAAGTGGTGCCGCTTGGGAGAGGGTTTGAATATTATCGCGTTTGGCATCATCGCCGCGAATGATGATGGCGAAGGTGTTTTCAAAGCCAAGACCGGGCATAACGGTCAGGTTGAACTTTTGGGCATAGCCGTCTTTTAGCTGCTGAAACAGCGCTTTGGGTTCCGAGGGAATCGGCTGATTTTCAAATAGTTTGCTAACAGTGGCAGCGGTTCCGGTGTATTCCACATAGGCATCAATTTTGCCGTTAATGATCGCCTGATGACACACATAAGACCCGCCTAATCGGGGTTTGCGATCGACCTTAAGTCCTGCCTTATTTTCAATCTGCTGCGCCAACAGTTCGCCCAAAACATCCTGCTCGGTGAAGTCTTTGGAGGCGACGATAATATCGCCACCGCCGCTGTTGCTGAGGTTGGGCTGACAGGCTGCGATCGCCCCCATCAACATCACCAACACTATCGAAAAAATAACCGGATATCGCTTCACAGAGTTTTCTCAAAAGAAGATTTTAACGGACGTGGAGTCTACATTGCCTGATTCAACCAGAACCTGCAATCTCAGCCGGTTATTTTGCAGATCAACGCCTGCGCTAAGCTGAACTGGTGACTTTTACCCCGTGGATGCGATCGCATCTGCCTCCTTCATGTCTCTAGAAAACCCTTCACAGTCTTGGTCAACAGCCCTCCAGCTTGATAATCGGCAAATTTGGATTCAGGCAGCGGGGCGATCGCTGTGTCAGGTTGCTTCCGGCTTAATTTACTTTTACATCCCGCTTGTATTCGTCAATCAAGTAGGTCTATCGGCAACCTCTGTTGGCTTAAGCATGGGGATTAGCTCCCTGGCTGGCATCGCCGGACACCTGCTCGGTGGAGTGTTAGCAGATTCGCCTCGATTTGGGCGCAAAGTCACGCTGTCTATCTCCGCTGGATCGGGCGTTTTAGTCTCTTTGGTGCTGGCAGTCACTCAAACTCTACCAATGTTGATCGTGGCAAGTCTGCTGTTAGGGCTAAGCGTGGGCT
>JBGSWI010000144.1:0-51680 GCA_041752515.1 Leptolyngbyaceae cyanobacterium
AAAGATTTCGTCAAATCGTCCTTTTCGCAGCATTTCGGGCGGCAGCGCTTGAATATTGTTGGCAGTGGCGACGACAAAAACAGGCGTAGTCTTTTCTGCCATCCAGGTGACAAAGGTGCCAAACACCCGGCTGGTGGTGCCCGCATCGCCGCGACTATCTAACCCTGAAAACGCTTTATCAATTTCGTCGATCCACAAAATGCAAGGAGCCAAAGCTTCTGCAAGTTGGATCATTTGGCGGGTGCGTGATTCCGATTCTCCCACTAATCCGGCAAACAGACGACCGACATCAAGCCTAAGTAAGGGCAAGTGCCAATGGTGGGCGATCGCTTTTGCCGTGAGAGATTTGCCAGTGCCTTGAATGCCCACCAGCAGCAAGCCGCGTGGATGGGGCAAGCCGTATTGGCGAGCGCGATCGCTAAAAGCTCCACCCCGTCTGAGCAGCCAGTCTTTCAAATTATCCAAACCGCCAATGTCAGAAATGTTGGCGCTGGTGGGATAAAAATCCAAAATTTGAGTTTGGCGAATAATCTGGCGTTTTTCTTCCAAAATCAGTTCCACATCCTCCCGTCGCAGTTCGCCGTGGGTGGCGATCGCGCGGGATAGCACTCGTCGAATGCGATCGATAGACAAACCTTGGCAGGAGCGCACTAATTCATCTAGGGTCCGCGGCTCCAAACTTTGCCCCGTTGCCCGGATCAACCGCTCTACCTCTGAGCGAATTTCGGCGGCGGCGGGCAAGGGGAATTCGATCACCGTGATCACTTCACTCAAATCTGCGGGAATGGTGAGTTGCGGCGACAGAATAACAATATTTTTCGGCTGAGATTTCAGCATTCGCGCGAGATTTCGCAGCTTGCGAGAAACAGCTACATCGTCTAGAAACCGATGAAAATCCCGCAAGATAAAAATAGCAGGGGCATTGGCTGACAATTTTTCAATCAGTTCCAATGCCTGTAGAGGATTGCGTTTGCCAACTCCTGCATCGTTAGGGTTGCCCTGATAGCCATCCACAAAATCCCAAACATAGACAGCGCGATTGCCTTGGGTTTTGGCGCTGTGGGCGATCGCGGTTTCCACCCGTTCTTCCTCCTGCGTGGGAATGTAAACCAGCGGATACCGCGCCCTCAAAAATAGCTCAAACTCATCACTAAAACTCATGGCACCAATCTTAAAGGCACAATTAAAGTCCAATGAATTTATTATCGTTGGGCTTTTGACTTAAAAAACTAATTTTGGCTGAATCGCAATCTTTAAAATGCCTGGAAAATAACCAGTGGTGCTTTACTAAACTGCTGCGATTGGTTGAGTCGATGGGGCAAGGTCAAAGGTTTCGCCCGGTTGAGGGCTGAGAAATTGCGTTGGGCTGCCAGAGGCAATCAGGCGATCGCGAAACTCTGCCTCACTGCCATCTGATTTGATCAACATCTGCAACAGTCCTGTGGCGCGAACATCCCCTCGCGTGGTGGGCAGAAAATAGCGGGGCTGCAAGACTTCGATCAGTTGCAGGGCTTCAGTTGCGCCCATAATCACTTGCCCTAGAAGAGGAAAGATCTGGGCAACGATGGGCGCGATCGCCACATCCACCCGCCCCAACTTTGCCAGATCCTTCAACGGTGAAAAATGCGGCTCATAGTAAAGCGTTTCTCCACTTGCCAAATCTTTGAGCAGATAGCCGTTTTCTACCTGCCCCGGCTGAATTTCAGCACCCAGCACGCCCGTAATTTGCAAATGATCTGCAATCACCGTATCTTGCCAGGGCGCGATCGTCGTCACCTGTTGATATCCCAAGTTTTTCACCACCTTTGCCGCAGCGGGGGATGCCACAACCGGAATGGCGCGATCGAGCTTTTCTAACGTCGGTCTGTGGCAGTGGTCATCCACCCCTTGCGACAGCAAAATTAGGTCGATCGGCGGCAACGTTTCCGGTGTAACTGCCAGTGGCGTAGTGTGGTGTGCCGTAAACAGCCACGGTTGCCCATAAAACACCAGCGGATCAACCAGCCACGGATCGACCAAAATGGTTTTTCCAGCCAGTTCAAACATCCAGCTATTTAGGTCGATCCAGGTCAGCTTCATCGTCGTTTGCAATTCTTAACAGTTAGTTCGATCTTAACGCCCAGAAGAGACAGATTATGCGAAAGTCAGAAAAAGATTGAAGTAACAATACGGTAATAAATCTTTAGACTCAAAACCCAGAACTCAAACCCAAAACTCAAAATATCTCCTGCGGAGACGCTACGCGAACAAAACTCAAAACTCAAAACTCAAAACTCCTATGACTCCTCCTGTTGCATTAACGATCGCGGGTTCCGATAGTGGCGGTGGCGCTGGCATTCAGGCAGACCTCCGCACCTTTGCCTTTCACAAAGTGCATGGGACTAGCGCCCTCACGTGCATCACTGCGCAGAATACAGTGGGCGTAACGCGGGTAGATGCCTTGCCGCCCGAATCCGTTGCAGCACAAATGGAAGCCGTGGTCAGCGATATTGGTGTGCAGGCAGCCAAAACGGGGATGTTACTGAATCAGGGCATCATCGCGATCGTGGCGGAACAGGTGCAAGCGCTGCAAATCTCGAATTTAGTCGTCGATCCGGTGATGGTGTCGCGAACGGGAGCACGGTTGATGGACGATGCCGCGATCGCCACGCTCCGAACTGCCCTCATTCCCCTGGCAGCCGTGCTTACGCCCAATCGCTATGAAGCCCAGATATTGGCAGATATGGAGATTCATACGCTAGAAGATATGCAGATGGCGGCGCAAAAAATTCACCAGCTTGGGGCAAAAGCGGTCTTAGTCAAAGGCGGCGGCATGACCGGAGAATTGCGTGCAGTCGATGTTTGGTGGAATGGGCAGGTGTTAGAAACCTTAAAAACAGACCCAATTGACACCCCCAATACTCATGGAACAGGTTGCACCTTATCTGCCGCGATCGCCGCCAACTTGGCGATCGGTCACGATGCTTTGACTGCCACTCGCCTTGCCAAAGAATACGTCACCCATGCCCTAAAATATGCGCTGGCGATCGGCAAAGGACAGGGACCCGTCGGACACTTTTTTCCCTTGCTGCAATCAAACGGCGAATCTGATTGCAACAAGGAAACGGGTCATTAATTCAGCACCCAGTTGACCAAAGTGCGAACGCCATAGCCAGTTGCCCCCACGTTGTTATAGCCATTTTCCTTGTCTGCCCAGACTGGACCTGCTACATCTAAATGCGCCCATGCCGTCTCTTTAACAAACTGTTTTAAGAATAGTGCTGCCGTAATAGCCCCGCCCATGCGAGGTCCTGTATTTTTCATATCGGCAACCACCGACTTTAAGCCGTCAAAGTATTTTTCTTCCATCGGCATCCGCCAAATTTTCTCGCCAGCGCCCTCAGCCGCTCCAGCTAGCTCCGTAGCCAGTGCATCATTTGGACTCCACAATCCAGCAATATCGTCACCCAAAGCCACCACACAGGCTCCCGTGAGAGTTGCCAGATCGACGATCGCATCTAGCTCCAGCTTTTCGGCAAACACCAGCGCATCGGCTAGCGTCAGGCGACCTTCAGCATCGGTGTTGTTGATTTCAATCGTTTTGCCATTAGATGCCGTAAGAATATCGCCGGGATGGATCGCATTGCCGCTGATCATATTTTCGGCAGCCGCGCTAATGAAGTGAACTTCCACATCAGGTTTTAGTTGAGCGATCGCCTTAGCCGCACCGAGCGTTGCCCCCGCCCCACCCATATCGGTCTTCATCATCTCAATTCCACTGCCTGCGCCTTTAATATTTAGCCCACCAGAGTCAAACGTGACCCCTTTGCCAATAATTGCCACTTTGCGGCGAGGAGTGCCTTCAGGCTTGTAGATCAAGTGAATAAACTTGGGTGGCAAATCCGATGCCTGCGACACACCCAAAAACGCGCCCATGCCGAGCTTTTCACACTCACCGCGCTCCAAAATATGCACTTCTAGCCCATGATCGTGAGCGATCGCCAAGGCGGTGTCTGCCAAAGCGCCCGGTGTAACCACATTCGCCGGAGCCGCGACCAGTTCTCGTGCCAAAATCACCCCAGAAGCAATTTGACCCGCGCGGGCGATCGCCGCTTCCTGCCCTCCTAAACCCAACAGATCAATGCGCTCAACTGAAGTAACTTTGTCATCGGGTTCTGATTTGAACCGCGTGTCTTGATGCAGCGCTAATTCAACGCCCTCGGCGATCGCCTGAGTCGTCGCCTCCGCATTGGCATTCCACACCGGAAAGCTGATCCCCACCGTTTTGCATTTCTCTTTCCGGGCAAGTTTTGCGGCTGTCGCTGCCGCCCGTCGCAATCCTTCTAGTTTCAAACTCTCTGGCTTGCCCAAGCCAACCACAATAATTTTACGAATGCTGCTGCCACTTCCGACCCGTGCTGCCGCACTACTGCCCTCTTTGCCCTTAAAATCTACTTCAGCAATCAGTTCTTTCATCGTGCCAGATAATTTCTCATCGAGCGCGACTAAATCGCTTGTTAACTCCCCTGGGTCTTCAAACAAACCCACGGCTAAGGCATCGCCCGACCATTCCACACAGGAAGTATTGATTGCTCGCAAATCCATTCAAACCGTCCTCTAAATTCCGATTAGCTCAACTCATTTCCAGTATCGATCAGAAACCGAAGGAACGGACACAGAATTAAAGCGTCATGATCTTTCGTCCGTTTTTTTATAAAAGTGCTAGAGTCGCTAAAGATTTGCCTGGTAAAAGTCTGATCAAGAAAATTTCCCCATTCTGGTATAGCCTCATGCAGAAGCGCGGAAGAAAGCAAGTGTATCGGTTCGTTGGTGCGGGTTTGGGCGCGTTGGTCATCGGTAGCGTTTTGGTAAAAGCATTATCCGATCGCCAGCCCGAAGCGCAGCAGTTTGTAAAATCGGGGGCGGAACTGCAATCCGCAGCCGTGCAGATTCACGACATCAATGCGCTGAAAGCCTTACCACTAGCGAAGCGCACCGAAAAACTAACCGCGATCGCCGATGCCAAAAAGCCAATTGAAAGTAGCCGCGCCCGATATCTACTGGCAACCGATTTGTTGCAGCAAGGGCAGGCAAAGAAGGCATTAGAGCAACTTAAAGGACTGGATGTTGATTATCCTGTGCTGGCACCCCATGTGCTGGCAAAGCAAGCCCAAGCCCTAGAGCAAACTGGAGATACCACCAAAGCTCAAGCAACTTGGCAAGAAACGCTCAAGCGCTACCCCAAAAATCCAGCGGCAGCAGAAGCGTTGGCTGCTTTGGGGAAAACGAATCCGCAGTATGGGGATCAGGCGATCGCCCAGTTTCCTGCCCATCCTCGCACCATCGAAATCGCTCAGCAGCGTCTCCAGCAAAATCCAAATCAGCTAGATTCGCTGCGGATTGTGGCGCGACACGGGCTGTATTTAGAAAAATATTCTTTTTACTTAGACCATCTAGTTGAGAAATATAGTAGTCAGCTAACCCCGGAAGATTGGGACGCGATCGCCTTTGGCTATTGGGAAAAACAACAGTATGCCAAAGCGGGAACTGCCTACGCCAAAGCTCCGCTGACGGCGCGAACGGCTTATCGCACGGCGCGGGGGTTGCAGTTGGGTGAAGCAGGCGGAGCAACGGATGCCTATATTCGTACGGTGAATATGTTTCCCACGGCTCCCGAAGCGGGATTGGCACTGATTCGGCTCTCGAAGATTGTGCAACCAGAGTTAGCGATCGCCTACTTAGATCAGGCGATCGACCGTTTTCCTGACCGGGCGGGTGAAGCCTTGCTCCAAAAATCTAAGCTGCTGGATGAACTGAATAGCAAAGAATCTGCGGCTCAAACGCGGCAATATCTGCTCAATCGGCATGGAAAATCAGATGCCGCCGCAGAATTGCGCTGGCAGCTTGCCGCAGAGCAGGCAAAAGCAGGAGATACCCAAACTGCCTGGAAATGGGCGGCTCCCATCGTCACCCAAAACCCTGACAGCGAGTTTGCCCCAGAAGCGGCTTTTTGGGTCGGCAAATGGGCGACTCAATTGGGCAAATCTAAAGAAGCGAAAGAAACTCTTGAGTTTGTGTTGAAAAAGTATCCCCAGTCCTACTACGCATGGCGATCGGCAGATCTGTTGGGCTGGAATGTGGGCGACTTTTCCTCCGTGCGCGATCTTAAGCCTGCGGTTGCCCGTCCGACGGCTCGTCCTCCTTTGCCCGTTGGCTCTGATGCCCTGCAAGAACTTTATCAACTAGGGCAAGACCAAGATGCCTGGAAACTTTGGCAAGTGGAGTTTCAAAATACTGCAACGCCCACCGTGGCAGAACAATTTACCGATGGCGTGATTCGGATGGGCATTGGCGATCATTTGGATGGCATTTTTATGGTGTCTCACTTGAGTCAGCGCGAAACCACCGAAGAGCTACAGCAGTACAAAGCATTGAAGCAGGAGTTAGCATACTGGTACGCGCTGTATCCGTTTCCCTACCTGGAACCCATCGAAGCCTGGTCACAAGAGCGCCAGTTAAATCCCCTGCTCGTTACGGCTTTAATCCGTCAAGAATCGCGCTTCATGCCCGACATCACCTCGTCGGCGGGCGCAAAAGGGTTGATGCAAGTGATGCCCGAAACGGGAGCCTGGATTGCAAAGCAAATCAATCTGAAGGACTATCAACTAACCGAGCCGGACGATAATATTAAGCTAGGCACTTGGTATTTGGATTACACCCACGGTGAGTACGATAACAACTCGATGCTGGCAGTGGCGAGTTACAACGCCGGTCCGGGTGCTGTGGGCGGCTGGATTGCCAAAAAAGGCATGGGCGATCCTGACCAGTTTGTGGAAACCATCCCTTATGATGAAACTCGCGGCTATGTGAAGTCGGTATTTGAGAATTATTGGAACTATCTGCGGTTGTACAATCCCGAAATTTCTCAAAAGCTTGCCCAAATTTCACTTAAGAATTGAAGGGGTAAAGTGACAAGTTTAGGCGATCGCTAACAATTCGTTTACCCATTTGAAATCCAGATAATGGGAACACAACGCTTCAGCCCGTTTCATTTCTACGTAGCTGACTGGCAAATCTAAGTGCGATTGATCACGAGAAACTTGTTTCAGTTGGCGATCGCAATGTCAACGGTTGGCTTCTAATTCAAGGCTCCTTTGTGGTTCAGGAACCTCAATTCAAGCTGAATCTGCACCCTTTGATATGGTGAATTTAGCAGTTTAGGGGGTAGCATAAGATTAGCAATGTTTACAACAAACATTGATGTTGAATTCTGAACTATCCATGGACAGTAGTCCATTTTCACACAGTATTATCCTCCTCTAGCCTGGTGAGGCTCAATCTCCCAGCGCGGGGGAGATTGAGGAGAACACTATGCTTACTCAGGAAGGGCGTACTTCCTTGTCGGAAACTTCCGACTGGAATCGGCTAAAATTTGAGCTAAATCAATTGCTTGCGATTGATGTGGGTGATTTTATTGTAGATCTTCCTCCAGAACGACGCGCGATCGCCTTTCGGTTGCTCAGAAAAGATCAGGCGACTGACGTTTTTGAGTATTTGCCGCCTGAAGTGCGCGAAGAACTGATTGGCGCGTTGCACGATGTTCAGATATGTCAGATTATTGAAGAAATGCGCCCCGACGATCGCGCTGAGTTGTTTGATGAACTACCCGCTGGCGTGGTACGGCGGCTGATCCAAAACCTTAGCCCTACGGAACGACAAGCCACAGCGACGATTTTGGGCTATGCCGAAGGCAGCACGGGGCGGCTGATGACGACCGAATATGTGCGACTCCAGCAAGGGTTGACCGTCGCGGAAGCGCTCAGCAAAATTCGGCTAAATGACCGCGACAAAGAGACCGTTTACTATGCCTATGTCACCGATAAAAACCGTAAATTAGTCCAGGTTGTGTCATTGCGACAACTGCTGTTTTCCTTGCCGGATGCATTAATTGGCGATATTGCCAGCGATCGAGTGATCAAAATTTACACCGAAACGCCCCAAGAAGAAGCCGCCCAACTGATGAAGCGCTACGACCTATTAGCGGCTCCCGTAGTCGATCGAGAAGAGCGCCTAGTCGGCATCATCACCATTGATGACATGGTGGATGTGCTGGAAGAAGAAGCCACCGAAGATATGCAAAAACTGGCGGGTGGCGGCGGCGATGAGTCTTCTTTAGCCTCTCCCTCCATCACAATTCGCAAACGCCTCCCCTGGCTGATGATTAACATTGTGCTCTATGTGGTCGCTGCTAGCGCGATCGCCCCCTTTCAGCAGGTGATTGCAGTGGTGCCTGTGCTGTCAGTTGTCATGCCTATTCTGGCAAACAGCAGTGGTAATGTGGGTTTTCAAACCCTTTCCGTAACGGTGCGGGGGCTTGGAGTGGGTGAAATTACGCCCAGCGATACCCTGCCAATTCTGCGTAAAGAGCTATTAGCCGGGTTGGGAACTGCCCTTGCACTAGGAGTCATGATGACGCTCATCTCACTGATCTGGACACGCGACCAAGAGCGGTGGGTTTCCATCGTTGCGGGAGTGGTCATGGCAGTAAACACGCTGGTTGCAGTGGCTTTGGGTGCCCTCTTGCCCATGGGCATGAAACGCATCAAGCTCGATCCAGCCTTAGTCAGTGGTCCCTTAGTCACCACCACCCTTGACACTATTGGTTTTATCCTATTCCTTTCCCTGGTTACCTTTAGCATTAATGTACTCAAGTTATCGGCGACTTAATTAGCTAGACAATCATTGGTTATGTAGCTTTTGGGTTTCGGCTCCGCTCAACCCGCAGACTGTAGGATGTTAGGCGGAGCCGATACAGGGTGGATCAACTCCTGATTTGCCACATTAATCACAAGTATTGAGACGGGAACTGATACAGTTTTGAGTTTTGAGTTTTGAATTTTGAGTTTTGAATTATAGAAGCTTTACTCAGCTACGGTTTCAAGCTCCGATCTGTCGCACTCTCTGTTTAAATTGGTATGACAAGCTCGAATTTTGTTTTTTAATCTCAATTCTTTTGAAATAGAGTTTTGCGATCGAGGTTTAGTGCTTGATATTGCTGACAGTGGTGCAGCCACCGCTGAACGACTGCGGGTTTGCCGCCAAAGTGGAGATGCAAATAGGAGGCGTGAACCTGAAACTGCTGCCATCCTTCCGTTTGATGCAGGGTGCCATCGTAGTTTTGCATGGCAAATACCGGGTGATCGGGTTGAGTGGTCAAGCTAGAGCGATGAAATTCATGTCCCCAAATAATTTCGTCTTTTTGGATGAGGGATGTTGACTGCTGAGCGGTTGCCTGTCGATAGCCCAGCGTGAGTTTTTTACCCATCTGTGCGGCTGTGGGCAAAATTCCTACCATGGGGTGAGTTTGCGCTTCAAAATCAACAATGCGATCGCATAAATACATCAATCCTCCACATTCGGCATAGGTGGGCATTCCTGACGCGATCGCGGCTTTTGCAGCCTGCCGTACCGGATTATCACTTAACGCCGCTGCAAATACTTCTGGAAAGCCGCCCCCAAAGTAGAAACCATGAATATTGTCTGGAAGAACGCGATCGCACATCGGACTCCATTCCACCAACTCAAACCCAGCCGCCTCTAGTAAATCGAAGTTGTCGGCATAGTAGAAGCTGAAGGCAGCATCACGGGCAACTGCCAGCCGCGTAGGAGTGGATAGAGGCGTAGGAGTGGATAGAGGCGTAGAAGGGTGCGCTGGCGTGAGCGTGAGTTGAACAGAGGGAGGGGTAACTGTTGAGGTCGCGTGGAGGAGAGGAGAAAGTATCTCCCAATCGAAGCAGGTTTTGCCGAGGTGGGCGAGGTGATCAATCACCGTTCTCAGATGGGGCAGTTCGGCGGTGGGAATCAGTCCAAGATGGCGATCGGGAATGGCGATCTCATCTTGCCGTCGCAAAACCCCCAGAATCGGGAGGTTGAGCGGGGCGAGGGCATCTTGGAGCAGTTCCAGGTGGCGATCGCTGCCCACGCGATTTAAGATAACCCCCGCAAAGGTCAACCGAGGATCAAAAGTGGTGTAGCCATGAGCGATCGCCGCGATTGAGCGAGAGGTACTACTGCAATTAAGCACGAGCGCGATCGGTAATTTCAAGAGACGGGCGATGTGTGCCGTGCTTGCCCAGTCATCTTTGCCCGTCATGCCATCAAATAATCCCATCACGCCCTCCACCAGAGCATAGTCAGCAGACTGGCAATATCGCTGAAAACACTCAACTACATAGGCTTCGGAGGTGAGAACCGGATCAAGGTTGCGACAAGCACGCCCTGTGACGAAATGATGAAACATCGGATCGATATAGTCAGGTCCAACCTTAAACGACTGCACCCGTGCTACATATTGCCGACAAAGTGCCGCTAACAGCGCTAGCGTAACAGTGGTTTTGCCCACTCCACTGCGTTCACCTGCAATTACAATTGCCATTCTTGCTCTTCTGATAGTGCCGTGAAGTTGATAATGCCGTAATCAATAGAATGTCACTATTGTATGGAAGTCCAACTGTTGCACGCCACTTTGACAGGCGATCGCTGAAGTTTAGACCAACCGTGAAGTTTAGACCAACCGTGAAGTTTAGAGCAGCGGTTTGACTAAGACTGCGACCTGAATCTGCTAGTAAACTGGAACCACAACAGACCCTTCTGGCACAACAGGCAACGGATTAACAGGAACTTCGATCGCGGGTGAAATGGGCGCTTCCATCAGGGGTAGAGCAACGGATTCTACAGGATGGGGCGGTTCCATCACAGGCGGCGCACTTGGCGTATAGGTTTCTTCATGGCTGGAACCGCTGCTGGAATCGCGGTAAGAAGGCTCCGAGTAGGCAGGGCGGCGACGATAGGAGTTACTGGCATAGCGCGATCGCACTCGGCGACGGGAAGAGTAGCGCTCGTCGGGCTTGGTAGGGGGGCGACGACGAACATAGCGGCTGTAATGGGATGGATCGACCGGCTCTGAATCATGCGAGTCATGCGAGTTATACGAGTCCTCTGTAAAATAATCAGCGGCTCTAGCCGATGCAGGGGTCAGTTGAGGGTCGGTGGGCGGCTGGGCAATGGGTGGGTGTGGTGTCACGGGTGCCGGAGTGGGCTTAACCGGTGCTGCGGGTTGAGGAGCAGGCACCATTGATACAGGGGGGTGCAAAGCAGCAATCTTATTTTGGTTGGGCAACGCGACCTGAAATCCTTGAAATAGTTCACCATTGGCGATCGCGCTCACTTCTTGCGGCAACATCAGCCGCACCGGACCGATTTCATCCCCCGTCCAGTTCACTGTCACCTTTTGATTGGGCTGAAGTGAAACCGCCCCCACCGCAGGATTGCTAGGAATAGACAGATCCACTTTCCCTGCTAACACTTTCACTTCTGCTAAATAGCCCAATCGTTCTATAGTGTAGATGCCATTAGTGCTGGAAACGACGATCGCGCCGATACAGCCTTGAGAATTCGCAATCACTGCTTTCCCGGTTCCTAATTGAAAACAATCATTCCGCAGAATCAGCGATGAATGGGTTGCCAGACGCGCTGCACCAGTCGCCTCTTGAATGCCCACACGAGCAGATGAGGGCGTAATTAACTGTTGACCTGAAGTGATGGAACTGCCTTTTTCAACGTTTTGATCATCGACTTGTGCTGTGGCTGCACTGGGCAGAGTGATCACTTCAGAAATTTTGACCTGACGCAGCGGCGGCATTGCATAAGATAAATAGGTGAACGCGATCGCCACCCCCAGCCCAACGCCCACTAAACTTAAGCGAAAGATCCACTTAGTCCAATTTTTGGATAACCATAGACTCTGATTGATAACCATAAAGACTGCTTAATATCAGGTAGATTCAATCAATTTTTCGTAAGCGTTGAGCCTCTCTCCGGATAACTACGACGTAAAAGCGTTGTATTGAGTTCAAGACTTTATAAAATGTCTCACTAAATTTATGGTTGGCTCCACTGTTTCAGCAGACTGGCTAGAAGACCATCTCTATGACCCGCAAGTGGCGATCGTGGATTGTCGCTTTGACCTCATGCAGCCCCAGCTAGGGGCACAGCAATATCAAGCCGATCACATTCCCGGTGCTCATTATCTCGATTTAAACCAAGATTTATCAAGCCCCATTGGCATTCATGGGGGGCGGCATCCCTTGCCTGATCCTGACGTGTTTGCGAATAAACTCGAAACCCTGGGCATTCATTCTGAGCCGCCCGCAGGTCCCACGTTGATTGTGGCTTACGATGATTCTCGCTTGGCGTTTGCGGCTCGGCTCTGGTGGTTATTACGATATTTAGGGCACGATCGCGTGGCGGTATTAGACGGCGGTTTTTCAGGCTGGAAAGCTTCTGGCTACTCTGTTTCCAGCGATTTGCCAGGGATTAAGACCGGCAATTTCATCCCAGCGGTTCAGTCTAATTGGGTGTTAACGATCGAGCAAGTAAAAGTACGCAAAAAAATGCCCACCGTGGCGTTAGTTGATTCACGAGACGGCGATCGCTATCGCGGCGAACGAGAACCCATCGACCCAATCGCCGGACATATTCCAGGAGCCGTCAACTACCCTTGGAAAGACGTAACCGATGCTGAAGGATATCTGCGATCGCCCAGTGAGCAACGGCAACGCTGGCGAGAGTTATCCAATTCAGACGAAATTATCGTGTATTGTGGCTCCGGCGTAACCGCGTGCGTCAATTTACTCTCGCTAAACGTGGCAAATATTCCAGGAAAATTGTATGCCGGAAGTTGGAGTGATTGGTGTTCTTATCAACCTACTCTGCCCTGACACTAATGGATAAAGTCAGAGAATATGGATCAAATTAGAAAATAACCCAATTAAAACTGACGCTGACTCCCAGCAAAAAACTATTGAAATTGATCGCCGATTCGGTTGAACTCCCAGTGCTTATGCCGCCGTACAAGCTAATTTGTGCAGTTCGGAAGGCGCTGTAGCTAATTCTGCCCAACACTTGATGATATAAATCGGTTCGAGGTAGCACCGTAAAATTAGCCGATGCAAATTGATAATCTAACCCAAGCTGAATGCGGGGATTTAAGCTGTAATTTAAAGAAAGAGATAATGCATTGTTAATTCGAGAGCGATCGCGCGGTTCGGCAAAGCTGATGCGAAATTGATAAAACGAGTTGAGCGATAGATTTTTAGCAAGCTGATCTCGGCGGCTTAACTCAAACCGAACTGAATGATCATTTAAAAATCGAGTTCCTGCGGACAATCCAAAAATCTGATTGCTCGAAATAAAAAATTGTTGATTGGTCCAGCCCATTTCCGCTGACATAGAAGGCGACAAGCGCTGAAAAATGCCAGCCTTAAATTTGATTTCACTATAGTTAAACTGCGTTAGTTTAAGATATTGATTAAGTGCCCCTTCTGCCGAAACATTGAGGTAAGTGTTAGACCCTAATGCCGGTAAAACCAGTAAGGAGATGGCAGGTCTAATTAATCCATCTTCAATCGGGTTTAATCCAGACAAAATATTATTGCTTCTAAAAATATCTAGCCGTGGTAAAAGATACATGACCGGTGCGGGTACCGCCGTCACCACAGGGCTTTGTAACCGTATACAGCCTAGCTCGGGATCGCATCCAGAAGGCACGGGCGGCGCAAACGGAATATTAGGATCAGATGGACTACCCGGAAAAATTGGGCGATCGCTCGATTCTTGCAGCCGTAAATTCCCTAAATCAGGGTCGGCAGACCATTGCGTTGATGGCATCTTTTTTACAGATTCAGCACCGCGATCGCCATCCCGTTCAAGCAAGGAGCCTTGAGAGTCCACTGGCTCTAAAGCTTCAAACCGATCAGGAACCAAACTGACTTGAGGCGACTTGGGATGCAATCCTAAATCTGCTGCCCTGCGAGAATAGCGGACTGAACCAAAAACAACCTTTGTAGTGGGATGCGAAACTGAAGTGACTGTTTGCTTCAGATCGGTTTGTACCTGACTAAACCCTGCAATAAAGCCCGCAGGTTTTGCAGAGGAATGCTTTGCCAAGTCTGGCAAAGCTGGCTGACTTAAAGTTAAATCGGTTATGTCTGGTTGAGCTTCAGCCGCCTCGTTGATGAGAGAGTCTGCTGCGGGAGCACAGTAAGCAGGATAGGCTCCTAATAAGCTGATTAACCCTATTGAAAGTAAATGCCCTTGCCTCTTCCTAAGGTGCAGCAAAAGTATCTGTGGAATATTTAATTTCACACTAAGACGAAATGACAATACAGAAACCGTGAAATTACTGAGATGCCTCTGAAGGACACCCATCTTAATGGATGGAATTTTTTGGGGTGCTGCTACCACAGTTTGCACAACTATTTGTCTTTCAAATTGTCTTTCAAGAGCCTAGTGCCATTAGTTCAGAAAAGCTTGAGCGATCGCATCACTCATAAGGGGGATTCATAGGCATTGAAATAATTTTCAGAGTCTTTTATCGAGCATATCCGTGGATTGAATATGAAGATTTCATCAAGCTGTGGTTCATCATACCCTTAAGAAAATTCACGTAGCTAATATTAGGTGTACTTCGGAAACTTTACCAGATTTCAAATTAGGCTAAAGTCTTTGTGGGGTAGTTTTAAACGCTCGGAGTTTTATGCATAAGCACGTTCTCACCACTCTCGCAGCCGCTTTTTGCAGTTCTAGCATTGCTTTTCTGCCTCTGGGTGCCAATGCTCAGACTTTTTTAACCCGCGCTACGATTCGAGACTTGCGCAACCAGGTTGAACTTTTTTTGTTGAAGGAGCCGTCAAAGCCTCGTCCTGCAAAAAAAGCAGATAGCCTGACTCTGGGTGAATCCCTCAAGACCCATCGTAAAGCCATGGCAGAGCTTCGCTTTAACGATAATTCTCTCGCCAGAATTGGCGAGCAAGCTATTTTTAACTTCATTCCAAATACCCGCAACCTCAGCTTAAAGCAAGGAACCGTGCTGCTTTTGATTCCACCGGGTCAAGGGCGAACCCAGGTGAAAACTCCCAATGCAGTGGCTGGAATTCGCGGTTCTGCTTTATTTGTTCGCTATATCAAGGATACAGAAGTCACTGTTGTGGGCGCGTTAACAGATAGTGCGATCGAAATTTCTAACGATGATGGCTCTCAAACCTATGTTTTGAAAGCTGGACAGCTAGGAACAGTTTATAAAAATCAAATTGGTATTTACGATTTTGATCTCAAGGCTTTTTACCAAACTAGCCCGCTAATCAAAGATATAGATATGCAGGGTTTAGAGGCGGTTGCGGAGGAAATGGCAGCGCCTCAAAAAGCTCAGATAGTTGCAGCCCGTAAATTGGAGAATGTTTCAGAAACCCCACCTTGGATGGTGATAGCTGAAAATCGCTCTGTCGCTTTGCCTGCGACCGCAACCGTTAGCACTCCCCAATTTCCGTCTCTTACCAGCCCCGATCTCAGCAAAAGTGTTTATGATTGGTCGGCGGTGCTAGCCACGTTAAAGCAATATAGTGACCCCGCCCAACCCTTTCAGTTACCCGTTCAAATTTCATCCCCAGCGAATTCGCCACCGATACAGCCAACACCAGTGATAGGGGTTCAGCAAATTCAAGCGGCTCCGCCCGCGATCGCGCCTTCTCCCCCCATTCCTGATCCTGTAACGCCGCCTCAAGTAGCTCCACCGGCGATCGCTCCTCCCCCCATTCCTGATCCTGTAACGCCGCCTCAAGTGGCTCCACCGGCGATCGCTCCTCCTCGTCCAGTTCCCGCCCCAATTACGCCACCCGCACCCGCCGCCATTCAGCCGATCACTCCCCCTTCCCCGATCGCGCCTGTGGTGGCACCGCCTCAAGCCCCAATCATTAGTACTCCGCCGGTTTCGGTGCCCGTTACTCTACCTGTAGTCCCAGCGATTCCTGCAACGCCTGCTATTCCCGCAACCGCGACGACCCCGGCAGTCCCGGCGGTGCCTGCGGTGCCTGCGGCTCCTGCGGCTCCTGCGGCTCCTGCGGCTGTTATATCAGCCCCTGGAGTGACTCCTAATGTAGATCTACCATCCGTACAGCCCGGTTCTGGTGCAGCTACCCCCATCACGGCACCCAACTCAAACGCAACCCCTGTCCGCCCTACTCCATAGCTTGTAATCGCATTAAGGTTTGTGTAAAGAATATGTAAAAAGGGGGGCGATCGCCCCCCTTTTTTAGGTTCGATTCAATGGCTTTTCACTGAAAGTAATTTGTCCCCTTATGCCGCATTATCCAACTCAGCCGTTTTCACAGACAATTGCTTGCTAATGTTGCCGCGTTGCACCAATATTTTTAGCGTTTGCCCAATTTGGCTGATTTCTACCACTTGCTGTAGCTGTTCTGCACTCGCGATCGCTTGTCCATCAATCTCGGTGACCACATCCCCCCGACGCAATCCGGCTTTTTCGGCTGGAGTGTTTGGCAGCACCCGCACTACCACCACCCCTTTTACTTCAGGCACCAAAAAGGCTGAATTGGGATCAGTGTTATTTTGCTTTGCAAGTTCTGGTGTGAGCGTCGTCATCTGCACGCCCAAATAAGGATGCGTAATCCGTTCGCCCTTCGCCAAACGGGTTTCAATCTCTTTTGCTTTATTGATTGGAATCGCAAAGCCAATCCCCATCGCATCTGCTCGAATTGCGGTATTGATCCCAATCACTTCACCCTGCTCGTTTAGCAGAGGTCCTCCAGAATTTCCAGGATTAATCGCAGCATCCGTTTGAATGAAGTCTAGGCGTTTATTGGGAATGCCAACCTGGGCACTAGAACGCTTCAGCGTGCTAACAATTCCTAGAGTCACGGTGTTGTCTAACCCTAGAGGATTGCCCACCGCGATCGCCCAATCTCCCACCTGAATGCTGTCTGAATTACCTAATGGGGCAACCGGCAGCGCTTTACCGTCAATTTTGATCACCGCTAAATCAGTGACCTCATCCACTCCTTTCACAGTGCCATCAAAAACGCGCCCATCTTTCAGGGTGACTGTAACGCGATCGGCTTTATCTACCACATGAGCATTCGTCAAAATGACTCCGGTTTGATCCACAATAAAACCCGACCCCTGCCCTCTCATCCGTTCTTCGCGGGGAATCTGTGAATAGTAGTCACCCCCAAAAAATTGACGGAATAGTGGGTCTTCCATCATCGGGTCAGTAGAGCGTTGCCGGGTCACCGTGCGTTCCGTATCCACTCGCACCACCGCTGCACCAACGGTCTTTACCGCAGCGGCTACAAAACTTCCCTTGCTTAAGGTTTCTACTTTCGGCAACACAGCCGCACTCACCGCTTTGAGGGGTGCGGTCTCAATACCCGCCGCAGATGCATTAGGCAAGGTTTGAAAGACTAGAAGCACCGACATTCCAAAGGCGATCGCTGGATAAGCAAAACGGCGCAGAAACTCAAAAAGGTTGACAATATGCATCTTCACATCCCTTCGACATGGCTCAAACTAGGAATCGGCAGCACACTTAAGCAAAAGCAAATACTGCCAAACCTTTTCATTATTTTGACAGTCTTAAATGGTTCTATCTACCTAGAGGAGATACGGCTGAGTAGGGGTTCCCGCCCTTCAGCCCAGGGTTTAGGTGCAACTTCTTTCAACACCTAGGCTAGAATCGACAGATAACCTTCACTTTTGCAACCGAGATGACGACTTCTGAGCTTCCCCACAGGCACGACGTAGAAATCGAAGAGGGTTGTCAGTCCCATGAACATTTATCGAAAAGCCACCCCCACGTTCATACTGAAGAATCGCTCCGAAAAGTGGTTAATCGATTATCTCGGATAGAGGGTCACATTCGTGGCATCAAAGCAATGGTTCAAGAAAATCGTCCTTGTCCTGATGTGCTGGTGCAAGTGGCAGCCGTTCGCGGAGCTTTAGACCGAGTAGCACGAATTATTTTAGATGATCATTTAACTGAATGCATTGCCCGTGCCGCTCGTGAAGGCAGCATTGAAACAGAAATTCAGGAACTGAAAGCAGCCCTCGATCGCTTCCTTCTATAGTGAAGATCTGCTAGTTAAGACCCGCAAAACTGGCTCAATGAACAGCAGCAAATAATTGCTCATAGGACTGTGATAAAACCTCAGGTTTTGCCACAATCTCAACAACTTTGTTGCGAGATTCAGGCAGAAACAGAGCTTCCACACAGGTTTGGGCTACTTTAGTCCGAGGAATGCTCCCTTCAAATAAGGTATCTGCCCCCGACATGATCACGCCATCCGCATTATCGTCATTCTTTAAGCCACCGGGGCGCACAATGGTGTAAGGAATTCCGCTGGCTTGCAGATATTCTTCTCCCTGTTTTTTCCAAACCAAGATCAGAAAGAATAAATTTAATGGGTGAAAAAGCTGAGAAGTACAGAGAGAAGACACCATTACAAACTGTTCAATGCCTTTTACCTTTGCCGCATTCACCAAGTTTTTGGTGCCTTCAAAATCGACTCGGTAGGGACCGGTTGGATCGAACCCAGGACGGGCACCCGTTGCGGATAATACAACGGTGCAGTCAGCGATCGCGTCGCTGAGGGTTTCGGGCTTCAGCACATCTCCCACGGCTAGTTCTACTTCGGGTGGCAAGATGGCGCGGGCAGATGCTAAATCTCGAACCAATGCTCGAACTGGAATGTGTCGATGAACAAGCTCTAACACAATCCTGCGACCAGTCTCACCCGTTGCGCCAGCAACAAATGCTTTCATAAATAAACCCTTAATTAAATGGAATGAGGATGTTACTAATTATTGCAGCAAGTGTTAGCACTGCTGTCTTTAGATACTAATGCGGTTAGCGATCGCGCTAGGCTGGATCGATCCAATAATTAGTAGATTCAAACAATGAAAGAGGGAAGAGTCAATTCGACCCATCTTGCCAGTTCCGTTTAAGATAGGGTTTCGCTGATCCGATAGAAATCCTACTTACGAGGGAACTCTAAAATAAAGTTGTCGATTGATTCTTAGGAATCTAAACTGAATGCAGTCATATCGTTCTAAAGAACAACCTGCTGACCTGCCCCATGGCGTAATGCATACCGCGTCACTTCTATCAAATGCTGACTTTTCAGTTACAGAGGATGCTGCTCAGCTTGTGAATGAGCCAATTCGTTTTAACAGTCCATTCAAAGACCACATGGAAATGTGCGCCGATGCCAGTACGGTTGCTGATTATTTGGATCGTCATCATGAGTGGTTTCGCCGCTGTGCCCATCCCATGCAGGTTGAGCCAATTGGCACGAACAGCTATGCCTTATTGATTGGTCGCTTTGGCTCCTTTGGCTATGAGGTAGAACCCAAGATTGGGTTAGATTTATTGCCCCAAAAAGAGGGCGTTTACCGAATTGTGACCGTACCTGTTCCAGGATATTGTCCAGCAGGATACGATGTTGATTTTCAAGCGGCGATGGAGCTTGTGGAAGCACCATCAGAGCAGAGGTGCGAGGATCAAAATGTTGCCCCTGTAGTTACCCGCGTGCAGTGGCAGCTAGATTTGACGGTGATGATTCAATTTCCCCGATTTATTCATGCATTGCCCAAAGCGCTCGTTCAAAATACGGGCGATCGCCTGTTGCGCCAAATTGTTCGTCAGGTTTCTACGCGGTTAACTCATAAAGTACTAGAAGATTTTCACCAAACCCACGGACTTGCCATTCCAAAACGCTCCAATCGCTGGTTCTTTCATAAATCTGAGATAGATTTGGAGAGCAAGTCTGTAGAGGAGTGAAGCCGAGAACTTCGTCTGAAATCGGTAAAGCTTGTTAGAGTAAGACTGCTGTTTTAATACAACAGCACTACTTATTGCAAGTTGGGGTTACATGGGGTTCAAAGGCTTAATTTTGGCGGCGGCTGTCCTGTCGGCGGCACGCATTTTTACATTTTGTTTGCCAACTCAGGTCGCGTCTGATTTTGGCAAACTACTCTTTGCTGAGCCTGCATTAGAGCCGCCCCATAGTGCCCTGCCCTCCGCCGTTTTTCCGTCTTCGCCGAATGCAGAGATTCATAACCCAGTTCAAGCTGAACTGGATGTAGCGCAACCTCCCTCAGATATTTTTCCGTTAGCGGCTACAGGGTGCCAATCGGCAGGGGCGGCAGTGGTCACTGTTTATGCGGGACGAGAAATAGGCTCAGGCAGCATTGTTAGTGTTGATGGACTGGTATTGACCAATCATCATGTAGTCAGCCGTTTGCGCGATCGCCCGCTCTATATCGAAACCTTGGAGGGCACCCGCTACGATGGGCAGGTGATTGCCACAAACCGCAGCAATGATTTGGCGCTACTTCAAGTTGTAACCCCAGTGAGGCTCCCTACTGTGCCGTTCGCTCTGAATCGGATGGCTGAAGTGGGTCAATCGGTTTGCGCGATCGGCAGTCCTTTGGGTGAGGCGGGAGTGTTGACCGAAGGGCGGTTGCTTAAAATTCGCTCGAATGGAGACTTGGAGTCAAATGTTTTACTCAAACCAGGAAATTCTGGGGGACCGTTGTTAAACGCCCAAGGAGAAATGATTGGAGTCAACAAAGGAGTAGCCCGACGATCTGAGAATGGATCGGGCGATCGCAATAGTTTTGCCACCAGCATCGACGTTGTTAGAGCATTCATCCAGCAAAATGCCGGCGATCGGGTTCAGTCCAAAAATTAAAGGATGCAGAAGTATATTCTGCATCCCTAGAGACAATCGAGCTTCAGCAATATTTAGAACTATTCTAAATATTCCGAAGCAACCCAGTTACCATCGGGGAGTTGTTCCCAAGTGTATCCATCTCGATAAACAGATCCTTCCCCTGTAGGCAGGTAGGTGCCATCGGAAGCGGCATCTTCAACGTAGTAGTCTAATCCTGGACCAGAACGAATGTTCAAGCCAATTCCGGTATTAGTGCTGACAACGCCGCCGCCATCGCCATAAGACCTGCGGCTATAGTAGTAATCATCATAATGATCATCGTAATAGTGATCACCGTGATAGCTGACTTCTTCGTAGCTGGTGGGTTCGTAATAGTCGCTCACATACTCTGTAGCAACCCAGCCGCCAGCCGCACGCTGCCAACTGTAATCATAATGATCATAGGAAATAACTTCGCCGTAGGTATCTACAACTGTGCCATCACTTAGACCGCCAATGCGCCGATAGTCAAGACCTGGACCACTGCGAACATTTAAGCCAATGCCGCTGTTGGTATCCACAACGCCCAAGTCTACAGGCTTATATTTTTCGTTTAAGCCCAAAGCTGTTGCGGTTTCTTTGCCAACAATTCCATCCACTTGCTTCAAGCCTTGACGCACTTGAAAATCTACCACCGATGCTTCGGTTTTAGCGCCATATGAGCCATCGGCTGAAATGCCTAAGGCTTTTTGAATATGAGTTACTTCTTCGCCAGAGGCACCCGCACCATAGGATGCAGTTGCTGCCATTGCATCTCCGCCGCCGATAGATGCTGCGACTACAGCCGCACCTGCTAAGGTCATCAATGCAGAACTCGAAACCTTGATGTATTCTCGATCCAACAGTGTCACCTCTGGATCAGGTGTGGGATCTTCATATTGGACAGCCGTATGAACAAAAGCTAGTAATTCCATAAGCTCCTAGATCGCTAATCTTCACCCGCCCAGACTTTCAAATAGCGATCGCACTACGAATAAAGCAATGCAGCCCACTTTTGAAAACGTGCAGTGTCGAGTGTACAAAAACCACATTCATCCATGTCCGCAAAACCTAACAAAACATGAGGAATGATAAACTCTGCGTGATGGAAAATGATAGCTAATTCTACCACACGCTTCTTAGTAGAGTTGATTGTTATTTTTTATTTCACATAAAAGCCGATTGATCACTACTTCTTAGGCGCAGCCTTCGGCTCAATCTGTGCTTTTGAATCGCGAATTTTGTAGGTTCGGAGCAATTCTAAACTGGGACAACAAGCCGGGTCACCGGGTCGAAATTGTTGAATCTTTGCTTCAATTGTTGCATCTGGTTTAATTGCGATCGCTTTTACTCTCACCTGAGATCCGACAAATTCTGAGGAAACATTTTTGGGGCTTCCCTGGTCGTTTACTACTGTGACTAAATAAGTAACATCTCCAGAGTTAGGAATGGTAACCCTGAGAGATGCAACCGCATCTTTTACGCCATCTTTGTTTATATCACCATACGCCATCACCTCATCTAAGGTGATTGTTCGTTGGGTATTCTTATCGGTATATTTGCCATTGACTAACTGGATGGGTCCTTTTGCCAAAAAGAAGTATTCCGCATTCTTGAGTTTTTCTACGGTCAGCGGCGAGTTTGTTAGAGGAGACGGCTGAACCGGTTTAGGGCTGGCTGTAGTCGTTGCTTTTGAAGCAGCACTGGGGTCTGTTTGAGAAGTTTGACTGGTTGGGGAAACAGTGGGAGATGCTGATACACTACTGGAATCAGCCGATTTCTTTGGAGTTTGCATGGCATTACATCCTGTTAAGTTAATACCCACTACAAGCCCACTGACAAGCCCTATAAAATTAGTTTTAAGGTTCACAATCATTCTCTTGGACACTGTTATGAGGAAAGTTGATAGCGTGTAATTTCGCTAATTTGTAGAATCTAAGCACAACAATAGTAGCAGTAAGATTTTAATTGGAGACGTTGAAGTGGAGAATACTTCACTCCAACATGGATTCATTTGGAAGAGTGACTCTAGACTAACAATTGTTTCAATAGTTTTGCTTGATCGCAGCGATCGCAAAGGCGTAATTTTGACGGATTTTGAGGGGATGAAAACTCATTATTTAATAGTTGGTGGAAGCGTAATTTTGTTAAGTTTGGCATTTTCAACTGCTAGTTTCATTAAAGTTTTATCTCCAGTAGATTTTGAGAGTAATGAGGCTCACCGCACTCAAGGAACTCCAGCGCAGGACATTGAAGAAATAAATTCTCTAGGGTCTAAAAAAAATCAAGCGGATGCGGTTTATCAAAAGGTAAATAGCGCCATCGTTACAGTATATGGCGTGAAAGAGTTGGGATCGGGGATGATTGTGCGAACAGATGGACTAGTTTTGACCAACAAGCACGTGGTCGAAAACTCTACTTTTCCCAGCATAAAAACGGCATCTGGAGAAGTTTATGAGGCTGAAGTTATTGATTTTGATTTGCGCTATGATTTGGCGATCGTGCGGCTGAAAACCAAAGCTAGTGACCCCATTACCTTGCAAACAGTCACCCTGGCAAGCAATTTGCAATTGCAACCGACCGATCGCGTGTATGCGATCGGTAGCCCAGGTGGCAAAGCCGGAACGATGACCTCTGGCACCTTTCTTCGCACCACTCAGCAAGGCAGTTTACAAGTCAGTGCAGGGCTACTCAGTCCAGGCAATTCAGGCGGTCCATTGCTGAATGCCAATGGCGAAGTGATTGGAATCAACAAAGGTGTTTTGGAGAACAACACCGGAGTGGCTACCAGCGTCACGGCGATCAAAGAGTTGCTGGCTCGCTACGATGCCATTCACGATCGCCCTAAAAAATAGAGGTGTAGATTGTGGACTTGAGAGAATCAGAAGCTATGGGATTTTGGGCGATGAGGCGATCATCACCAGCCCAGCGATCGCTCCGGTGTTGCTTCTAGGATTGATAGACCCCACCCATCGCTTTTAACAATCGCTTGGATGGATTGGCAGGCACCATCGAAAGTCTCGGCAGGTCTGCTTTCGTTGTTTTCGCCGCGATCGCCCAAAAATTAGACACTCAAACTTTTATGTCCCTAATTCAGCTTTTTTTGCCAACCGAACTAGCCGCAGAAACTACATTCGACCAATAATGTTTTTTACGATGCCAACGCCCGTCACCGCCTGCCACGTGAACAAACCCATTAACACTAGATTCAAAGCAATGTGAGTTGATCGCGCCCAATCGCTGCCCTTTTGCATCAGCGGCGATAACGAAGCCGAAACGGCAATCATGCCAGTCATGCTTAACCCGACGATCAAGTGAGGATTAACAAACAACTTGCCGCTGTTGATGTAGGTGGCACCCATTGCGCCCACTGCACCCAAGACCATCAGTGCTAATAACAAGGAACCCACCTGATAGTGCTTGAGGTTGAATTTTCCTTTAATCAATTCTTTCTTTTCGTCGCCTTGGGCTGAACGAGTTTTACGAACTTTTATGCCTAAATAAAGTGCATAAACGGTTAATGCCAGCAACACCCACATTAAAACGGGATGAATAAACTGGCTCCAAACTTGGATGGATTTAAGAATTTCAGGTGTCATAAGAACGGCAGAGGAGAAGGATCTTCATAAAAAGTAGCATAGGCGATCGCGTCAGCGCATTCAGCATCCGCATCGGTTTTCGTTTAACCTGCAACCACGGCAATACAGTCAATTTCTACCAGTAAATCTTTTGGCAGCCGAGCCACTTCTACACAGGCGCGAGCAGGCGCATTCGTTTCACTAAAATAGTTGGCATAGATTGTGTTCATCGGCACAAAGTCGTTTAAATCTTTGAGGAATACCGTCGTTTTAACCACATCCTCTAAAGTCGCCCCGGCTGCACCTAAGATCGCTTTGAGATTGGCGATCGCCTGTTCGGTTTGTTGAGTGACATCGCCTGCCCCCACAATATCGCCGGTTTGCGGATCGAGAGCAATTTGCCCCGCCACGAATATCATTCGACCCGATGCCGCGATCGCCTGATTGTAAGGACCTAACGGAGCCGGAGCCAGATTGGTGTAGATTACTTCACGAGACATAGGAAAGCGCCAATGATTTTTAAGGGTTGAATTATCTCTATTAACTCACAGTTTAAAACTTAAGGATCAGCGTTTAAGACTCGCCGCTTATAGCCTGGGGCGGATTGCATAGTTTCGATAGCGCAGATAGTCTTGCAAAATGCGATCGTGATCGAAACAGAGATTGTGGGGAATTTGCCACGGTTCAAATACCTTCAAATGTTTGGCATCATCGCCAGCGGTTGGCTCCCCGATCGCCGTTGCTAAAAATACAACGCTCAAGGTGTGCTGGCGGGGGTCACGGTTGGGGTCAGAGTAAACATGAAACTGCTCCAGCAGTTCCACCTGCAAGCCCGTTTCCTCGGCTGCTTCCCGCCGTGCTGCGGTTTCCACTGACTCGCCATAATCCACAAAGCCGCCCGGAATCGCCCAGCCTAACGGCGGATGAAGCCGTTCAATTAGCACAATCGGACGATGGGGGCGATCGCGCAGTTCAATGATGATATCAACCGTGGGCGTAGGATTGCGGTGGGGCATGAAAGCAGGAATTAGAGATTAGTTTTGAGCATGATACAGTCAAGTCATTCAAATTTTCGCTAATCTTTTAACCCTATAGGTTCACCATGTCATCACCCCGAGCCAGCGGCGTTTTACTCCATCCCACATCCTTTCCCGGTCGCTATGGCATGGGTGATCTCGGATTAGAAGCCTATCAATTTATTGATTTTTTAGCCGCTAGTGGGCAGCAATATTGGCAAGTACTCCCTTTAGGACCGACTGGATACGGCAATTCTCCCTATATGTGCTATTCCGCACTGGCAGGCAATCCTCTTTTAATTAGTCTAGAACTGCTGCGAGATAGTGGCTTTTTGGAAGATGGCGATTTGTGGAATCTACCAGAATTTTCGGGCGATCTCGTGGAGTTTGAAAAGGTGATTGCCTACAAAATGCCGCTATTTCATAAAGCTTGCAACACGTTTAAGGAAAAAGCCTCTGGGGTTCAGCGCACCAAATTTGCTGGATTTTGTGAAAGCAAAGCCTATTGGTTAGATGACTATGCCATCTTTATGGCGCTAAAAGAAGCGCATGGTGGCGCGAGTTGGTATCAGTGGGAGCCAGAATTAGTCACGCGATCGCAGTCAGCATTAGAGCAATGGGGCGAGCGGCTTAACTCTGAAATCACCTTCCACAAATTTTTGCAGTTTGCCTTCTTTTCTCAATGGTCGGAGCTTAAACAATATGCGGGCGATCGCAATATTCAGATCATCGGCGACATTCCCATCTATGTGGCTCACGACAGCGCCGATGTTTGGGCGAACCCAGAAAACTTTTGCCTAAACAAGGATACCTACGAACTCGACAAGGCAGCAGGCGTTCCACCCGACTACTTCAGTTCTACAGGGCAACTGTGGGGCAACCCGGTTTATAACTGGGAGCATTTGCAACAAACCAATTTCAAGTGGTGGGTTCAGCGGTTTGAAGCCATGCTGGACTATGTAGATGTGATTCGGATTGATCACTTTCGCGGCTTCGAGTCTTTTTGGGTCGTGGAACTAGACCCAGAGATTGCCCCCGAAGACCGAACGGCTGAAAAAGGTGAATGGGTCAAAGCACCTGGCAAAGAGTTTTTTGAAACCCTGCGAGAAAAGCTAGGCAAACTGCCGATTTTGGCAGAAGACCTGGGCGTGATGACTCCAGAAGTTGAAGACCTGCGAGACACATTTGATTTCCCCGGCATGAGAATTTTGCAATTTGCCTTTGGTTCCGATCCTGGCAATCCCTTTCTACCCTTCAACTATCCGCGCAACTGCATCGTTTACACAGGCACTCACGACAACGACACCACGGTTGGCTGGTACGAAAGCCGCGAAGACTGGGAACACGAGGCAATTCTTCGCTTTTTGGGACACATCAGCCCCGAAGGAATTCACTGGGATTTGATTCGGCTTGCCTTTAGCTCCGTCAGCAATCTAGCTATTATTCCGCTGCAAGACTTTCTTGGGTTAGGCACTCCTGCCCGCATGAATTATCCCGGCAAACCTTCTGACAACTGGGAATGGCGATATTGGGGCGGCTTAATCACCCCGGAACTGGCAGACCGAATCAAAAGCCTGACTCACACCTTTGGGCGTGCGCCTCAGACGAAAGGCACGCAAGAGTGAGGCACGCCAGAGTGAAGCACGCCAGAGTGAGGACTCAGACCTACTGATCATAAAATTTCAATTTCTTGTGTGACAGCGATTGAACTGTTCCTAAAGACTGGATATTTTATCTCGGAAAATGCATATCCTACTGACGTGAGTAGAGTGTTTTGAGGGAAGTTTTATGAAAAAAGCTTTTATGGATGGCGCGGCAGTGTGCTTTATAGCGACTGGTATTCCAGCTTTGGGAGTGATTGCAGGCGGATTATTTGCCCCCGGTGCGATCGCGGCAGACGTTCCGACCAATAGCCCAACCATTGGCATGGAGCAAGTCAACTCTGTGGCTCAATTGACTGATGTTAAGCCGACCGATTGGGCGTTTCAAGCGCTGCAATCTTTAGTAGAACGCTATAGCTGCATTGTTGGATATCCCAACAAAACCTATCGGGGCGATCGCGCCCTTACAAGATATGAGTTTGCCGCCGGACTAAACGCCTGTCTCGACAAAATTCAAACTTTGCTGGCTGCGGCAACGGCTGATTTTGTTAGCAAAGAAGATTTAGAAGCCGTCAAAAAACTGCAAGAGGAGTTTGCCACCGAGCTAAGCACCCTGCGCGGTCGGGTAGAAACCTTGGACGTGCGAACCGCCACCCTAGAAAAACAGCAGTTTTCCACGACCACTCGATTGTCTGGAGAAGTCATCTTTTCTCGCAGTGATGCCATGGGCGGCGAGAATGCCACTGGTTTTGGACGGGTGCCCGTCGATGCTGGCAGAGGCGTTGGAGTGCAGCAAAATCGGGTGCGGCTGAATTTTCTCACCAGTTTTAGCGGGCAAGATTTGCTCACGACTCGCCTAGAAGCTGGAAACGCCATTCCCACCCTGGCAACCGGCGGGACAACGGGCGGCGCAAATCCTGCCTTTTTGCTCTACTCCAACGAAGGACGGCTTGCCTATGACAACTCCAGCGTGGCGATCGCAAACAATTCAGTCAACCTGAGTTTGCTGAGCTATCGCGCACCTATCGGCAATTTTGCCACGGTGACGGCGTTTGCCAGTGGTGGCTCCCATTTTCACTACGCTGAAACATTGAGTCCTTATTTAGATGACGAAGACGGCGGCAACGGCGCGCTGAGCCGCTTTGGGCAATTTAACCCCATCTACCGGGTTGGGGGAAATGGTGCGGGTGCCGGAATTAACTTCAAGCTGGGCAATCTTTTTAAGATCGACGCGGGTTACTTGGCAAACCGGGCAAATGATCCCAGTCGAGAAGCAGGTTTATTTAACGGGAATTACTCGGCATTGGCGCAAGTCTCGATTCAACCGGGCGATCGCTTCGGTTTAGGGCTAACCTACGTTCATGTCTACAACAACGCAGGTGCATTTCGCTATGGCGGCGCTGGCACCGCAGCCGGAACGTTTCTGGGCAACCTGCTGCCCGGTTCCCAAGGAGCCTTGCCCTCGCCGCCAAACCGCCCCACTGTCACCGATTCTTTTGGAGCGGCGGGCTATTTCAAACTCAGCGATCGCATCGTCCTAAGCGGCTGGGGCACCTACACTCGCGCTACCTTCTTAAGCGGCGGCGGTGGCAGAGGCGATATTTGGTCTTATGCTGGAGCCTTGCTGTTTCCCGACTTGATCAAGCGTGGTAGTTTGGCGGGCATTATTGCTGGGGTTGAGCCGACGCTCAAGGGCGTGGAACTTGCCGGACGGCAGCGCACGATTGTCGATCGCGATGAGGCTCTCCATGTGGAAGCGTTTTATCGCTATCGTCTGAACGATAATCTCTCGATTACCCCAGGAATTATCTGGCTGCCATCGCTCAACCAACGGGCTGATAACGATGATGTCTTGATCACGATTGTGCGAACCACCTATTCATTCTGATGAGTTGTGCGGAGTGCAGGGTTCGGAGTAACGGTTTAAGTGTGGTGAAAATAATCTGAAACCTGATACGGGTTCCATCCCGCACTTTTGCTAAATTTCATCTACTCTCAAGATAGGGTTTATGGAAGAAGATGAGCGTGTCCCAGTCTGTTTCTGAGTCTTTAGAAGTTCTACCCATATCGCTAGAACACTCGCCTAATTCTGCTCAAACGATCGCGATCGACGTGACGGGCATGATGTGTGCGGGTTGTGTGCGTTCCGTTGAGCAAACCTTAACTCGCTGCTCGGGGGTGGTTGCCGCAACGGTCAATCTGGCAACGGAAGTGGCAACGGTGCAATATATTCCGGCAACCGTCACGCCGATCGCCTTAGCAAATACGCTCACAGAAGCCGGGTTTCCTGCTCAGCCACGCTTACCGAAGGGCGATCGCGATCGCACTGAAGCAGTCCCTCCAGAATTTGATCTGAAGCAAAAGCGGCAGCAAGAAACGCAACAACAGCTTCAGCGATTGGCGATCGCCACTCTGCTTTTGTTCCTGTCGGCATTGGGACATTTAGAACAGCTTGCAGACATTAGCCTACCGGGTCTCAGCAATATTTGGTTTCACTGTGGGCTGGCGACCCTTGCCCTGCTGTTTCCGGGACGCGCCATGATAATCGATGGGTGGCGAGGCTTGCGCCGAAATGCCCCCAACATGAATACCCTCGTGAGCTTGGGAACCCTGACTGCCTATTTCACCAGCCTGATTGCGCTGCTGTTTCCGCAATTGGGCTGGGAATGCTTTTTTGATGAACCCGTGATGCTGGTGGGTTTTATTTTGCTGGGGCGGACGCTGGAACAACAAGCCCGCAACCGAGCCGCCTCTGCTTTTCAATCGTTATTGGCACTGCAACCCGCGATCGCTCGCTTGATTCCGGCTCCGATAGCTCAAAGCGAGAAGTCAGGAAAAACACAAGAGTCAGTTTTACCGCTCGAAATTCCGGCTGAATCGGTGCGCGTGGGTGAATGGCTACAGGTTTTACCAGGCGATAAAGTTCCGGTGGATGGAGAAATTGTTGTTGGGCAAACCCTGGTGGATGAATCGATGGTGACGGGTGAATCCGTGCCCGTGCTGAAACAGGCGGGCGATCGCGTGATTGCAGGCACGCTCAATCAATCGGGCGCGATCGCCATCCAAGCCACTCGCACAGGCAGCGACACTACGCTTGCTCAAATCATCGCCTTAGTCGAAACGGCTCAAACTCGCAAAGCCCCGATTCAAAAGCTAGCGGACACCGTTGCCGGATATTTTACCTATGGCATTCTGGCGATCGCCGCGCTTACCTTTTTGTTTTGGTATTTCATCGGCGCTCACCTCTGGGCAGCAGAATTAGCGGGCATGGAGGATTCTGTTCTGGGTGCTGGGCATTCCATGTTGACCCATTGGTTTACAGTGCCGAGCCATATGTTGCACCACTCCGGCACCCCATCGCCGCTGTTGCTCAGCCTTAAGATCGCGATCGCGGTCTTAGTCGTTGCCTGCCCTTGCGCCCTCGGACTTGCCACCCCCACCGCAATTCTGGTCGGCTCTGGGATTGGTGCCGAGCGCGGCTTACTAATTCGCGGCAGCGATATCTTAGAGCGTGCCCACTCCCTCGACACCATTGTTTTCGATAAGACAGGCACCCTCACCAGCGGCAAACCCACCGTCACCGACTGCCTGGTTATTGACCCCACTCCCACTCATCTCCCCAATCCATCAACGGACTCTTCACTACCACCCCGCACCCCGCACCCTTTGCCGCTCCTACTTCAACTCGCCGCCACGGTTGAAAGCGGCACCCGCCATCCTCTAGCGTTGGCAATTCAGCAGGCAGCCCAGCAGCAAGCGATCGCCCTGTTGCCCGCCCAAGATTTTCTCACCGTACCCGGATTTGGGGTAGCAGCAACGGTGCAATGCGCCCAAGATTTGGCTGAGCCACCCCAGCGGGTACTGTTGGGAACGGCAGATTGGCTGACGCAAAATGATATTGCGATCGCCCAGTCTGTTCATGTTCAAGCCAAAGCGCTAACTACTGCGGGAAAAACAGTGGTGTATGTTGCCTTGGCGGGAACCGTCGTTGGCTTGATTGCAGTCGCCGATGTGCTGCGATCTGACGCGATCGCCACCGTGGCAAAGCTGCAACAAATGGGACTCACGGTCAAAATGCTGACTGGAGATCATGCGGATACCGCGATCGCCGTTGCCCAACTGCTGAATATTTCCCCAACAGATACGCTGGCAAGCATCCGCCCCGACGGCAAAGCAGACGCGATCGCCCAACTTCAGGCACAGGGTGATACGGTCGCGATGGTGGGCGATGGCATTAACGATGCTCCAGCCTTAGCCCAAGCCAACGTGGGCATTGCCTTGCACTCTGGCACCGACGTTGCCACCGAAACCGCTGGCATTATTCTGATGCGCGATCGCCTATTGGACGTAGTAGAGGCAATCCATCTCAGTCGCGCCACCTTTAATAAAATTCGTCAGAACCTTTTTTGGGCATTTGCCTATAACCTCATCGGCATTCCTCTCGCTGCGGGGCTGCTATTACCGAGCTACGGCATTTTGCTTAGTCCTGCCGCTGCGGGTGCCATGATGGCATTTAGCTCGATGAGTGTTGTGGCTAACTCGCTACTGCTATATCGGACGATTTCTCCTCAAAAATCTTAATGTTTGGGGATTGCTTAAGCACAAAAGTTTTGACCTGAACGATTCACAGTTGCCAATTGGCGATCGCAAGCGAGACGAGGTATGATCATCGCCTATATCAGAGTTTTTCTTTGTTGTTTGTTTGCATCTCCCAATGCCTACCGCTGCCCATCAAAGCCATTTATTCATTATTCAAGACGATAAGGGTCGTGCAGAAATAACCCTAGATCGGGAGCTTCATTCGATTGGTCGTGAGCCTGATTGCGATATCCGCTTAGTGTCTCAGTTTGTTTCCCGTCGTCACGCCACGTTGGTGCAGCTAGGCAATGACGATGGCACCTACTGCTACCGCATTGTCGATGGCATTCCCGCAGGTCGATCAAGCTCCAATGGATTGTTAATCAATGGTCACAGGCTGCGCGCCCATACTTTAGAGCATGAAGATGAAATAGTGTTTGGTCCAAATGTAACGGCGACCTACCTTTTGTTGAGGCGGGAGGAAGTCATCACAGCATTACCGGACGAATATGATATTACGCTGATTGGACCCAATATGATGGGGCACTCAGAATATAAAAAATACGAATAGCGACGACCTGCCTCAAGACAAGGAAAGCTAGATTGAATCAGCATGAGTTCGATCAATATCCTCATTGAGGATTGAAACCTTGATACATCCGCTTTTTTGAGTCCATTTTTTCGAGTCCATTGTGAAAATTTTTCCGACTGTTGCAGCGTATGAGCTAATTTAAATATCTACATATTGCCTTGACCTGACTAGGAAAGAGTACTTATCAGCTTTTTACCCTGTTTAAAGCTAAAATTTCCAACAGTTCTTTTTTTTGATTTTGCTGTTTCTTTAAGAGAACCTTGTGTCGCTTCGAGCATCAATGCCTTCTGAACCGCATCAGAATCATCTCCTTATTATTGAAGATGATAAGGGACGGCGTGAGTTTGTTCTCACCGCGCCCCTTTACTCAATTGGTCGAGATCCTAAGTGTGATATTCGGTTAGTCTCCCAGTTTGTTTCTCGTCGTCATGCCACCTTAGTCCAGCTACCGACCGAAGACGACAGTTTTTATTATCGGATTGTGGATGGAAATGCCAAGGGTAAAGTGAGTGCAAATGGGTTGCTGATCAACGGGCGCAAACTGCAAGCTCAAGATTTAAAGAACGAAGATGAAGTCGTATTTGGTCCTCAAGTTCGAGCGATTTATTATTCGCTGCAACGAGATGTGGTGGTGACGGTGCCGCCGGACGAATGGGATATTACGTTGATCAGCCCGAATATGGTGGGCTACCCGGAAGATGACTATCCAGAAGATTCTGATGATGACGAGTTAGAAGATGATGATGATTCTGATGGTGACGACGAGTCAGAAGCGGCTGAGTGACGCTAGAGGCTTCGATCGCTAACCTGCTACGGCTTCAATGATTTGCCAGTGATTTGCATCTGTGATGGCTTGGGTAATTCGACTAAACACTTGCTGGCAATGATTATCAAGCTGGAGGGGCAACTCTTCATTTTTAACCACAATGCTCATGTGAATTTCGCGATCGGTGATTACCGTTTTGTCAACCAACACTTCTACAGTGACGAGTTGATGAAACGCAACATTGCCGGGGATCTCTCTCGCCATGAGATAGTCACCCGTTTGATAGATAACATTAAAACGGCAAGCCTCTAGCGTATCTTTCATTAAGGGTTGAAAGACACTGACCGGAGTCGAGATTTTGAATATGCCAGTATAGCGAGCCATGTATTTCTGGACTTTCAACAATTAGACCTTGCCATGATAGCGTTCATTTCACTGTAGTAAATGGCGGATAGACTAAATTCCACTGAAGTGAATTTTCTTCAAGTGATTAAATGTAATAACAAAAACTATGCTAGGTCGATTAATTGTATTTGAGGGTGGTGAAGGTGGCGGCAAAACGACTCAACTAGAGCGATCGCGTCAGTGGTTGATTGAAAGTGGCTGGCTTACCTTTCTACAAGCCAATGGGTGGGTGCAGCAGCTTGTGGTTACCCGTGAACCCGGCGGCACCGATTTAGGACGGGGGTTACGGCAACTGTTGTTACAGCCCACTCACGAACCTATTCAAGATCGGGCAGAGCTATTGTTGTATGCTGCCGATCGCGCTCAGCACGTAGACGGTTTTTTGCGTCCTCATCTCAACGCAAAAAGTTTGATTTTGTGCGATCGCTACACAGACTCTACTCTTGCTTATCAAGGCTCTGGGCGCGGTTTAGATGCAACGCTGATCGAGCAGCTTAATCAAATTGCCACCAACGGTTTGCAAAGTGACCTTACCCTTTGGCTTGACCTCAACGCAAAAACTGGACTCGCCAGAACCCACCAGCGCGGCAAAGTCGATCGCATTGAACAAGCCGATGTCCACTTTCACGATCGCGTCCAGCAGGGTTTCGCCGTTCTTGCCCAAGCCCATCCCCACCGCATCGCTAGAATTAACGCCGATCAGCCTGAAGCCGCCGTTTTTCAGGAAATTCAAGCGATTTTGCGCGATCGGTTGACTAAGTGGTACGGGAAAAGGAACCCAAACGAGTAACGAACTCCACACTCCACAACTCGCCATTCGTCACTTGCCATTCGGAATTTGTAATTCGCCATGTCTTTCTTTTCTCCCCTGATTGGACAATCTCAAGCCGTGCAACTCCTGACTCAAGCAGTGGCAAAGCAGCGAATTGCCCCGGCTTATTTGTTTGCTGGCTCGGCTGGAATTGGTCGAGGGATGGCAGCAGAGTGTTTTATCGAGTTGGTGTTTAGCCAGGGCAAATCTTTAGATCAACCCTCCATTCTCCACAGTCGAATTCAGCAGCGCAATCATCCCGATTTGCTATGGGTGGAGCCGACTTACACGCATCAGGGAAAGTTGTTTTCGCCAGCGGAGGCAGAAGCCGCTGGCTTGAAGCGTAAAACAGCGCCGCTGATTCGGCTAGAGCAAATTCGTGGAATTGCCCGCTTTTTAGCGCGATCGCCCCTCGAAGCCGCGCGATCCATCGTAGTGATCGAGCAAGCAGAAACCCTGACAGAAGCACCGGCGAATGCGCTATTAAAAACGCTGGAGGAGCCGGGGAGAGCTACTTTGATTTTGATTGCACCCGGAACAGAATCTCTATTGCCAACCTTAATTTCTCGATGTCAAAAGATTCCATTTTTTCGCCTAGCTACAGAAGATCTGGTGCAAGTGCTGCAAAGAACGAATCAAGCAGAAATTTTGCAGCAGCCTGAAATTTTGCAGTTGGCACAGGGTAGCCCAGGAGCAGCGATCGCCCATTGGCAAAAGCTTCAAGAGCTTCCTGATGATTTATTGCAGAGTTTGCATCACCCCATTAACTCACCCCGAAACGCCCTCAGCCTTGCCCGCCAAATTGCTCAAACGCTAGAACTTGAAGCGCAACTGTGGTTGATTGATTACTTGCAGCAAATTTGGTGGCAACAGCTAACCCATGAAATGCAAGGGACGATTCCAGCCGATTTATCACCGTTACGGCACTTAGAGAAGGCTCGTACCTATTTGCGGCGGAATGTTCAAGCCCGCCTTGTCTGGGAAGTTACTCTATTGGCAAGGGTAGGCTAGTAGAAACTCCCATCCCCTAAAAAGGAAGATCATCGTCATCATCATCATCTAGGTCTGCATCTAAATCTGGGTTTAGAGAAGAATCAGCCCAAGTTTGTGGGGTTGGCTCCTCTAGCTCAAGCTCCGCAGGAGCATCCATGACCGAGTCACTGGGCGCTTCGCCGTCATCATCCACAACCTTGCCTCCAAAAAAGTTGGCGAGTAAATGGGCAGCATCGGTCGCTTCATGCTCCTTCCAAGTGGGGTTGTGAGAGTCTAAATGGGGCGGAATAGCCTCATTGCCCAAGACTTCTTCAAGGGACTGGTTCGGTGCCTCCACTTGAGAGAGGTGGGGTGGAGGCACTTGGGGCGGCTCGGAGGGCGGCGATTCTCTTAGGGGTCGTTCTACAAATGGCGCAGAAGTTGACGGATCAGTTCGCGGTTTCGGCTGTGGGGGATTGGACTGAGCTGGCGGGGCAGGCGGCGGCGATGTTTGGGGTGTCGCGCTGGGTCGTTGCCCTGGGGCTGCGACCTCCAGGCTGATTCGGATTTTTTGCCCAAACACCTGCTCAAACGCTGATTCAATATTGGGTAGTTTTCCTTGCGCCATTTTGAATAGAGGCTGAGTACTCACTGCCAGCCGCGCTTGTTCTCCATCAAACCCGACCAAATTGCACTGCTGGCGAACCATCACCTGGGTTGAAAAGGGTTGAATCTGGAGAATCACCTTTTGCCAGGTAGTTTCTAAATTACTGGGCAAGGGTGGAGACTGAGGCACCTGCTCAGGCTGCGATGGCGCGGTTCCCGTAGGGATCTCACGAATTGCGTCTGCGGGTGCTGCTGGCTTAGGGTCTGCTGGCTGCTCTGGAGGAGGGGGAACCTCTGGTGGGACGGTGGCGGGCGGAACCGTAGGGTTTACGACTGGGGGAGGAATGCGGGATTGAATGGGACTGGCTGGCTGGTGAGCGGTTGGATGAGGGCGAAGTTGAGCGGTAGGGTGACTCGGTTGAGCGATCGCAGCACTATTCGCAGCACTGTTCGCAGCAGAGGGCAATAACCCCATCAGCGTCACTTCTAGCCACAGACGAGGCTGAGTGGTGTTTTTAAGTTGACTTTCGCTGCTGCGGAGATGCTGCTGACTCGCCAAGATCAGCCCAATGTCGAGAGTCTGCGTCAGGGTAACAAGCTGTTGCCAAGTGGCAGAAGTCAAAGCCACCAAGTCGCTGCGCTGAGGAGCCGTTTTGGCAATCAGCATATCTCGATAAAAGCTAGCCAGGTTTTGCAGCACAATCAGCGGTTCACGACCTCGATCCATCAATCGGCGGGTGCTGTCAAGCACGGCTTCGGGATCATCTTGAGCGATCGCGCCCACTAGCTCTAACAAATCGCGTTCTGGCACTGACCCCACCAGATCCCACACCTGTTCTACGCTAATTTCAGTCGGCAGTAGGCTCAATTGATCGAGCAAGCTTTCTGCATCTCGCAAGCCGCCTTGGGCAATTTGCGCCACCAACGTCACCGCTTCAGCCGTAATCAGAATGCTTTCTTGGTCGGCAATATATCGCAGATGGTTTGCCATCGGTTCTAAGGGAATCCGGCGATAGTCAAACCGTTGACAGCGAGAAATAATCGTGGGCAAAACGCGCTGAGGATCGGTGGTTGCCAAGACGAACACAACGCGATCGGGGGGTTCTTCCAGGGTCTTCAGCAGCGCGTTGAATGCCGCTGTGCTGAGCATATGCACTTCATCGATGATATAAACCTTGTAGCGGCACTGCACCGGAGCAAACTGTGCCCGTTCGATCAGTTCCCGAATGTTGTCTACCCCAGTGTTGCTGGCAGCATCAATTTCAATCACGTCAAGGGCATCGCCTTTAGCGATCGCTCGACACACTTCACAACTGCCACAGGGAGTTTCGGTCGGGGTTTTGCGGCTAAGACAATTGAGAGATTTTGCTAAAATTCGGGCGCTCGAAGTCTTTCCCGTGCCCCGTGCGCCCGTGAATAAATAGGCAGGCGCAATTTTTTCTTGACGAATCGCGTTTGTTAGCGTGGAGGCGATCGCCTCCTGCCCCACTAACTCCGCAAACGTCTGCGGTCGATATTTATGATGCAGCGGTTCATAAGACATAAAAAGGCAAGGAAAGGGGATTTAGCAACAAATATGGATGGGCAAATACTGAAGAAATTATTAGTACCTGTATACTCTCTATTCTATTCACTGCTCTCACCGTTTCAATTGCCTCTCATACCACCTTGGAAGTGTGGCTGTCGTACGATTACGGTCACCAACAGGGCATTGAGGCGAAATTCGCACTGCCATCCCCCCCGCGATCGCTGAGAAACGCTAGATCTAAATTTTCTCACAGGAGTGTGTTGGGGTTTATTTCAAGAATAATAAAATCTGTAGGGCACAATTGAAATATATCGATCAGGTGCATTGCTGAATCTGGGGCATAGAATTCATCAGGATAAGCCCTTGTGGTTCTCTTCAACCTCCATCAGGGTGGGCATAAGACACGACTCTCCTCCAGCCAAGATTCATATTTGCATTTAGCAATCTCCCTCTTTTAATCTCCAGTCGTCACTTATTCAAGGCAACCGCATGACAGAAATCAATGGTGTGATAATGCAGTACTTTCAGGCGAATAGTTCTGATGATGGAACGCACTGGAACACCCTGAAAAATCAGGTCAAAGATTTAGCAGACGCGGGCTTTACAACACTCTGGCTCCCCCCAGCCTACAAGGGCAGCGAGGGCATTCAGGATATGGGCTACACTGCCTACGATTTATTTGACCTGGGCGAGTTTGATCAAAAAGGGGCTATTCGCACTAAATATGGCACTCGTGAGCAATATTTGGCGGCAGTTCAAGCGGCTCAGCAGCAGGGAATGCAGGTGTATGCCGATGTCGTTTTGAGTCATAAGACGGGGGGCGATGGGGCAGAAGTCGTAGAGGCGATCGCCGGACGAACGAGCGATCGCCAGTGGACTACCCGCGAAGTGATTCCGACGGGAACTGTGCCTAGCCAAGCGATCAAAATTCTCAGTCAGTTTACCTTTCCGGGTCGGAATGGCAAATATTCCGAAATGATCTGGCACGGACGGCATTTTGATTGTGTGCATCACAACCTCGAAAAACCGGGCGATCGCACTATTTATCGGCTTAAAGATAAAGAATTTGAAACGGAGGTTGATCCGCGCCATTGTTTAAAAGCTTTTTCAACCTCCTGCGCGATCGATACCACCCAGCCCAAAGCGCAAGAAGAGTTGAAGCAGTGGGGCGAATGGATCTTAGACACAACGGGCGTAAACGGCTTTCGGTTGGACGCGATCGCTCATATTCGGGCTGAATTCTGTGTGGAATGGCTGACCCATATTCGCCGCTTTGCCAATCGCGAAGTGTTTGCCGTTGGAGATTATTGGGCGGATGATGTGGAATCACTGCATGAATTCATTCACCAAACAGACGGGCAAATTTCTCTGTTTGATGTGCCCCTGCACTACAACTTTCACCGCGCCAGTCGTGCCAGCGGCAATTTTGATATGCGTCGCATATTAAACGGTAGCTTAATGCGAGAGCAGCCTAGTTTGGCAGTCACTTTTGTAGAAAGCCATGCTTCCCAACCCTTACAACTGCAAGAGTCGGTTGTGGAACCTTGGTTCAAACCCCTCGCCTATGCGCTGATTTTGTTACGGCGGGAAGGATATCCTTGCGTGTTTTATGCCGATTACTATGGCGCGCACTACTATGACCAAGGGCAAGACGGAAAACAGCATGAGATTTGGCTAAATTCCCACCGCTGGTTGATTGACAAGTTTCTTTATGCCCGTCACTATTTTGCCTACGGTGCCCAATATGACTATTTTGATCATCCTGATTGCATTGGTTGGACGCGGCTGGGAAATTCTCACGAATCTAAGGCAATGGCAGTGATCATGAGCGATGGTTCTGGGGGCAGCAAATGGATGGAAGTGGGAAAATCGAATGCGGTTTTTTATGACATCACTGAACATATGGCGGAACCGGTTCGCACGAATGAGCACGGCTGGGGAGATTTTGGTTGTAACGGTGGCTCAGTCTCGGTTTGGGTGGAAGAGCAATAATGGAAAGCGGTTCAACCGAGGAATGCGGCTGAGGAGTTGGCTATACCCAAAGCAAGGTTCAAGGCGATAATGGGAAATATCGGTACGAGGAGAATTTTGAGTTGCGATCGCGCGTATTTTATCTAAATAATCCTGTTGAGTTAAAAGCTGTTGTTAAACCTTATGAAATATTTATTTGCTTTATCGCTTGGTTTTGTAGGCGCGATCGCGGCGAATGTTGCTGCCATAGCTCAGGACAATTATCCAGCACGATCTTCTCAAGTGAACATCGACTTCCTAACCCCAGAGCCACTTTCGGTTAGGCGACCGGGTGCGCCTAGCCCAGACAAACCCGTACCCCAGACTACTAAGTTGAATGACGTGGCAAATTCAATTCAATTTAGGGCTGGCAAGTCACCGCTCACGGGGCTTGGGCTACCTGAGGATCTGATTCGTACTCCAACCCAGCGCTCTAGAGACGAAGATCCCCTAGGCTTTTTTCAGATTTCTCCACCCACTCCTAGTTTGGGCGTTAACTTGAGAGCGAACTGATCTCACAAATCGCGATCGCGATCGCCGACAAAACTTAGCCCTATCTGGCAGAGTAAAAATATTCTGTGCTTTTTGAGTTGATTTTTTGGGGTGGCGATCGCGCCCCTATCAATGATTAAAAAGACACATCACCCCATTGAGCAAAAAACTTTCAGCCGCTAGGCTGATGAAGTGAATAACTTATTCCAGTAAAAAAGAGAATGTAACCATTAAAAAAAAGAAATCGCACCTTTCTACTTATCACTAAAAGCCAGTGATAACCAAGATAAAAGCCAAGGAAAAGAGAGTCTTCTAACTGATTTATTTTTATCTTTGAGCAGGTTTGATTTTTTGTAAAAACTTCACATATATCCATTGGAGACACTATCATGAGCTTTATCCGTACTCACTTAAATCAATCTATTCGGACAGTATTAATTGCGTTTACCTGTGCGATTCTCCTTTTTTCAAACGCTTTTCCAGCCCTAGCGGGTGGCAAAACTGCTCCTAGCAATATGACTGCTCCGACTAATATGACCAAAGGTGAAGCTCCCTTAAGCGACATTATCGATAAATCGCAAGATATGATCCAAAATGGCATTCCTTCTATGGAAGACGTTCAAAGGACAGCCAACAAAGGGTTGAATGAAGTGCAAGGCACCGCAGATAAAGACAAAATGAGCCGTCCTAGCAACTCGCGCAAAGCCGTTTCAATTGAGGAGCGGATCAAAACTGGGCTAGAGAAAGCTGAAGGAAAGGACTAACGACAATAGTCAATCTGTTTAATAACTCAGTCGATTAAAGTTACTATATTTAGCTACAGATGCTTTGCACCTGTAGCTTTTTATTTCCTTAGCTAATCAGCTTGATTGGTTTAAGCAATTCTCAAACCACGCATTTCAATGTTTGAATGGTCTGATGCTAGCTAATAGGGTTTTTGTCCGACAAAATTTCCCGGTGGATCGTAATTGCAAACCCACACTTCCCGACCGTTGCCACGAGCCATGCCGCACCCTACTTGTTTTGTGCTGCGCCAAACAATTTGTGTATAGTGTCCACACATTTTGCCCGGTTTACAGGTATTCGCTGCGTAGTTGTAATCGCTGACTTCCTCACCCCACATTTTTACCACGCGCTCTGGACTCAACTGCTGCCCAGATGCAGAGGCGAGATTTTCGCCATAGCGGGAGTTCGGGCGATGCTCAAAGCGATTTTCTTTCAGAAGTTTAGTTGCCCATTGTTGGGCAACGGTTGACAATTGAGGTGACCAGGTTACAGCAGAAACCCCAGTCCGCTTCCGCCAGTCGTTGTGAGCATTGAGCATTTGCTGAATTCCCGCCGGACTCGATACGTCGTAGACCGTTGTAGCAAGTCCATCTTTTTGGGCGCTGTTGAGGGACTTAATCCGGTCAACTCCAACTCCTTTTTCGGTGCTGCCGCTTTGAGTATATTTCACGTCGTAGCGCACACCCGATTGGCTATTCCAGGCATAGCCTACTAATAAAGCTTCTTGCCATTGGTTTCCTTGGCGCACATACACAGGTTTACCATCCAGTGGAAACGGTAGCGATGGTTTCTGGGCGATCGCATTTGGAATAAAATTAATCCCCGATAAAACGCCATCGGCTGGAAGTTCAGGGTTGATGTAAGCGGCTGATAGACCAACCGCGATCGCTGTAGCGAGTGAACCATATCGTTGTGGAATCATCTTTTTGCCTACCGCAAACGTCTCGTTCTTTTGAGTATGCCCAAGTGTTTTAAGTTCCTTACTCGACCAAAACTTTTTGTTCAAGCACTAAGGTTAAACTGAGCCACTCGCCTTGGTCGCCATAGCTACGAATCATTCGCTGGCGCAAGTTGGGCTGAATTAACCAGCCTACTTCTAGGAAAAAAGCTCCTCCTGACTTGATTTGCATGGGGCAATTGGAGGATGCGCCGTCTGGCAATAGAACTACCTGAACGGGCTGGACTCCTTGGGTAAACATCAGCCGATTTCCAGTGATCTCAGCGACAGAGGCGATCGCTTGACTGGATGAACCCGCTCCAAATGAAAGCTCTTGCAGCAGGCGATCGCCCTCTCGCTGAATGTGCAGCCTGCTCGAAAAAGTGCTGGGTTCTCGCCAATCGGCATACAGTGTCGTGGCTTCTCCGTGCCAAGTGCCAACTAGGTCTTCTACCGTCAAGGGAGGTCGTTCTGGGGCTGTTGTGCCAGTGCGCTGTTCTCGAATGAGGGTGAGGCGATCGCACTGGCTTTGGCGATCGAACAATTGCACCAGTCGCAAACGGCGATCGCCATCAATCAAGCCTAACTCGGTGCCAAATTCTGAAAACGGAGCAAACTGAAGCGATCCTTGAGAAAACGCGCCATTTTCAAAAAAGAGGACTCCACGCCCCAATGTGCGATATTCCAAAACTGTTTCGCTGGGTTCGGGCGTGAAGCGACGAATAACCTGGCGGATAGTTTGGTTGCTATCTAGCCCTTCCAAGGAAACCACTGTTGGAGTATCTTCTAGCTCGTCTCCCTGCGCCGAAAAGCGAGTGAATGAACCTTGCCACTCTCCCAAATTTTGAAGTAAGCCGTTCCATTGAGAGTTCATACTCATTTCGTGGCAATTTTGCGAACGGCAAATAAACTACCCGTGACCCCAACAGTGCTACCCAAACCTAATAAAATCATCGCGAGGCATATTCTTTGAAAAGGGCTAACCTGTAGCCCCTGGGTCAGAAATTGGACAAATTCTGGCTGTTGAGCCAAAAGATGGTTAAAAAATTGTTGCAGAGCAGTGAGCAGGCTCCACGCGATCGCGGCACCGACCATGCCAAATATCACACCCTGCAAAATAAATGGTAAATAGATCCAGCTTGTGGTAGCACCCACCAGTTGCATCACTTCAATTTCGCGCCGTCGTGCCATGACGATCAAGCGAATCGTCGTGGTGATCACCGCGATCGCGGTCAGGGTTAGCAGGGTGATCACCCCCAAACTGATCCACCTTAGTCCTTGATTAAGCTGAGCTACTCGTTTTACAGCTTCATCTATAAATGTCACCTCATCCACTCCCGCTAATTGCGAGAGCCTTGCCGCCAGAATGGGTACGCCCGCAGCGGATTTTGCTTTTACCTTAAGCTCATCCACCAGCGGATTTCCTTCTAGCTGTTTCGTTGCGCCATTGATTTCTGAAATGCCTAATTCCTTGATCAATCCCGTCCATGCGGCTTCCTTAGAAATAGCTTCTACTGACGCTACTTCTGGCATGATGGCGATGATTGGCTTCAAATCATTTGCCTGTACGCCAGTCTCTAAATAAGCAGACACTTCTAGCTGATTGCCAAATTGGTTGAGCAATCCTTCAAACTGCCAAGAGGCTTGCAAGCTAATGCCAAATAAAAATAGCAGTACCGCAATCGTGCTGATTGCCGCCCAGTTCATCCAGCCGCCCCGCCGCAGACTTAGCCACGTTTCGCGCAATAGGTAATCCGTTTTTGTGAAAGTTTGAAGCATCGTCGCACTTTATCCTCTATTGAGCGATCGACCCCAAAAGAGTCGTGGTATACGCTAAACGAAGATAGGGCGATCGTCAATAGATTAAACAATAGTTACGCTTCAAGAGAGTCAGTTTCAACGCTAAATCCCTCTCCCCAACCGAAAAATGGATTTAAGTAAGTGAGCTATCGGGCTGACTCATCTTAGTAAATGACCAGTAGAGCAAGGCTTTCAGGTTAAGGAACGAATCCGAGCGAACCAAATTTGGTCATAAAAATCCTGCTCAGCCGATTGTCGAGGGGCGATTCATCCGTCACCCCCTAAGATTCCTTGGCTCCCTGAACCGTCGCCAGGATGAGATTACAACGATAAACGTCATCTTCTCAAAAAACGTCACCACCGCGACTCCACACTTTGCGCCTTCATCGCACGACTCGGCACATCCGGTTTCCAGGCGGGTAAACTCAGTTATCCGCTATAGATTCACGCGCTCGCCATCCATGCCAACGCTCCATGCCAACGCTTTGAGGGGGCGTAAATCCTGAGCATGACAGGATTTACGCAGGAAATTGAATAATTGACCATACCGTTGAGTAGAGTGTGTCATTGTTGAGTAGAGTGTGTTATGATACCTGACTGTTGTGTGGCAACTCTAGCCTCTCTACTCTTCTTCATCAGCCCGACTACCATTGGTTTCTGCACACTTCTGTCAAGCAGTCATGACTAAGTTTTTGGCATCTATGGTTTGGGCGTAACCACCTTCTGGCTTAGGGATGGTTGCTAATTTATTATTAACTAATAAAAATTCCACATATTTATGTACATAAATGTGTGGGATTTTTACTAATAGAGCGATCGCCAATCATTAAGTAAGAAGGGCGAAGTCAATCATAATCTCCAAAGGCTGATAGCTTTACAAAGTTAGATGGTAGGTCCGTCATGTCTTTTAGGATCTTTCTTTTGCTTTTTGGCTCCATCAGATTCTGCCTTTGGTTTTTTGGATTCTTTATTAGTTTTCTTTTCTTTAGACATAAGAAACCTCTGCTCTCAACTCACTCAATTAATTCGTTTTGCTAAGATCTCGTGATCTTAATCTACGTTTCCCGACTAATGCGGTAGCTCTATCTTTTTACATCTTAATTGATTTAGAAAAACATTTCATGTAGAAGTATTCTTTGACTGAAAATAGGGATTTTACCCAAGCATATATATTAATGATTGAATGTATAAAAAGTTATTCCTCCCCATCCTCTTCATCCTCTAAATCGTGAATTTCTGGTTCTAGAAAATCATCCAGATCTTCTGAGTTCTTACGTTCTTGAAACTCACCGATTTCATACGGCTTCAACCTACCAATATTTTCTAGCCAACTGAGGAGAGTTTCTTGGGCTATCTGGGGAGCGATTTTCATCGGGTGATTCCGAGGTTCTTCACTGAGAGAAGGATTGTGACACGTAACCATAAATATGCTCTTTGCTTATGTGGAATAAAATATTTGAACTGAGTTGAATGGCGTAACGTGCAACCAATTCGCCCATTCTGCGGGAAGCAACCTACATCTCCATCTTTCTTCTCAGCGAGAGACTCTCAGGAGATCCTGCACCTCATGGCACGGCTAGTAATTTGCAAGTAGTGTAAATTGAACGAGCCAAATTTTTAGAAACTGTAATCTATTTAAATTTTTGAAGAACTTAAGATGTAGAGGTGATTCCAAACGAGTCTAATCACTGAATTCTTAAGCTTGCCGCGATCGCGCTTTTTGTATAACTCCTACTCTTCCCTGATTAGAGCAAGCCAACCCAGAGGTTAGAACTTTAAATAATTACTGTATAGGCAACTATCACCTTGATCAATCTCAGAGAATCTGCCAATTTCATGAGACAGTCTATTGGTTTTAGAATTATCTTGATTTCGCTTGCTTAGGTCTAATAAAAGCTTAACTTGCTTAAACAAGGCTCATAGAACTAAAGATGTTCCTGCATATTGATCTATATGGCAGCTACTCTCTCACTTAGATCTATAACCATACCATAATTCAGTTAGAAAAGAGGCTGCATTGCTAGAATAGGTATCAGAGGCTCAATTTTATTAGTTATGTAAACTAGTAGGCTAAAAACAAAATAAACATAGTGTTTATAACATTGAAAAGAGCCTAAACAAGAACATCTAGAGCGAATGCATAAAAGCTATCTCTAGCAAGATAGCATCTGAATATAGAGGTTGAAAAATTGTCGAGTCAATAAGTATTATGTGACTTTAGTAATTGAATCACATATAGCGGGCAAATACGGTTTAGATCAAAAATCTTGCTTAATCCAACCTAGATTAAGCAAGATAAGTATTTACTGACTACAGTAAACTTAGACTGTAAAAATACGCTAGTAAAAGTAGCTATTCCTTACCACCAAATTCGATTACCATTTTCATCCATCCGCGCCAGACGAATCATATCAGAGATCTTTTCTGCATCTTTGACATGATGTAGCGCTTTCTGAGTACCATCTGGCATATTGAAGATAAAGTAGGTGGGCACCACAATGTGATCCCCTGTAATATCGGGTGCATCTACAGCAACTTGCTTCGCTTTTTCTTCAAACGTTTTTGAATTGTCAATGCGATCGCCCGGATTAAGAGTCAGAGGCGCATCAGCATCATGAATTGCTTTCTTCTGGGCAATCTTTTGTGCAGGATCAACTTCTTCTGGAGTTAGAGGCTGCTGGATCTCTTTAAACTCATGGTTGGATGTTGTTTCTTCATAAGCCATAATTAAAACCTTGAATTCATTGACCCAATGCTAATAAAAAATAATCGTCTAATCGTCTCTCAAAAGAACCAGCTATTAGGTGCGATGGAGCATCAAAAGTGGTGATTGACACATAAAAGACCTACTCCTTCAGAACTTAATCAAAAGATGGCAAGTAACTTTTTTCTAACGAAATTAATACATTAGGAAGCAATGAATACCAAATACTTTCTGTATAAATTTCTATCCCTGCCAAGTGAGTATATCTCTACCGAAAGTGGGTATAAACTCTTTACAGCAGATGATTGATGCCATTTTAAAAATTTTATAATAGGAGTACAGAGCGATTAAAAAGTAGAAATAGCATGAAAGTTCAACCGTCAATGCTAGTGCATTTAGGGTTCGGGAAGTATGTCAGATCAGATCATGTTACGGCACTGGTGCCTGTTGAAGCTGAACGAGGTCCAGGTCGGCGAACTTTTGTTTATGTGGATGGACATTCTGACCCGTTAATTGCTTCTAGAACTGAAGACACCATTGTTCGAGATATGGTTCAAGAACCTCGCGAAGTGATTCAAGCTCGACAACAACAGGATGTTTTACAGGACTTACTTCAAGATTTGACTAAGGTGAATCCTACCGTTCGTCGCATCAGCCGAGATGAAGGTGGACTTGATTTAGAGCAGTTAGAACGCAGAATTCGCCAAGTGTTGGAGGACTAGAGCATCTCTTGCATTCTAGGCGCTTTTATGGGTAAGGCAGCGATCGCCAAAGCTTTTCACAAGATAGCTTCAAACAAAAAAGCTAACCACTTTAGATTTAGACATCAACACCTATGGGGGAGAGGTCAAAGTAGTTAGCTATTCAGCATGGGGGTTACAAGGACTGAAAATAGACTCGATTTAAGGAAATAGATGAAAAAGGTTACGAACGACGCTATAACCCGCAATATCCCAACCTAAGTAAGCTACAAAACCAAGCATCGCCAGCCGCCCATTCCAGATCTCTGCTTGAGGTGTGAAGCCGAACAAAAAAGCGTTACGGTCTTTGCCGTTGTATGCGTTAGCTGCTGGGGGTACGGTGTTAGGGGTACGGGTTTCCATGATTGAAGCTCCTAAATAGTAAAGTTTTACAACATGACCATAGATTAATCTGCGCCGCTCAAGATAAAATCCGCCTCTGGTGATAGATCGCTACTGTACTATTGCTGAAATACGCCATTTTTTTAAATCTTAAATAAAAGCAAAAAAAATTATCGAGTTAGGAGCCAAGCATTAAGCAGAAGTAGCAAGAATATGGGGTCGAACAGCAATCGGCTGAGCGAGATGTTCCAAAATGAATTGGATGATTGGCACAAGCAACTGCCGTGATATCTGATACAGGGGATCAATCAAGCCTCAACTCGCATCGTTTGCAACCCTCGTTCTTAGCTTTATTCTCCCGCTTGCCCTAAATCCGAAAGCTCACCGGATAAGGTGTGCCTGTGATATAGGTGTAGTGCAAGATAATCCAATTGATCCCCTTTTAAGCTTCATATCAATTAGCTGATTACACGGTCAAGCTGACTTTTGCTCGATAGAGCAGCCTATCGCCTTGTCGATAGCCAACATACCGGACTCGCACACGATCGCCTACTGTCGCTGTTCCTTCCATCAGTTGATGGTGCTGCGGATCATAAGGAATTTCAGCCCCAACTTGGGCGATCGCCTCAATGCCCCACTGTTGAATCAATGCATCAATTGGGCGCAGCAAGGGTAACAGCTTCACCGCCGAGAATTGAGGATTTTGCTGAGCCGCATAAGCCGCAGTGGGCAACTGCAAGAGCAGCGATTCCAAGATCTGTAAACCGGACTGCTGAAATTCTTGCCAAAGTATTTCCTTTTGCTGATCAAATTGACGGTGCAAGCGATCGTACTCCTGCTGCAAATCAGTAACCTCGCTAAAGGCAGACGGTTCGGAGCTAAGAGTAATGTTTGAAAAAGTAGAGATTAATTCTAGGAGCGAAACCTGCAATGCCTCCGCCAGCTTTTGTAACGTGGCAACCGACATTTGATCTAGGTGTCCTTGCCGCAACCTGCGAATTTGCTTTTCTGAAACCATCGAGGCATCACTCAATGCCTTGAAGCGAACTAACCCCACCGATTGCATCAGCGACTTTAGCTGAGGAGTGTAGTCTATCAAATCATTTTCAACTGAGTTCACCGCGATCGCGTTCATCGTTTATGAGGAGGTTAAAGCCACTATGGCGCTAGAGTTCTGAGTTCTCAGCCGCGATCGCATCATCAATCTCTTCTGGATTCTGAGCATAATAAGTGCGTACCGCTTTTAGGTCATCTCTAGTCAACTGAGGATAGTCACCGAGTAAGTTTGCATCGGAGCAACCTTGTAAGTGTAATTCAATCAATTTCCATACCGGAATTTGAGTACGACCAATACAAGCCGCTCCATTACAAATTCCGGGAGTTTTTCTAATTTTTACTGTAGCCATCGCTTTACTCCATCTACGCTGCGACTTATCTACGCTCTGATTCCTCTATCTACTCATTTTAGTCTACTCATTTTAGTGATTAATCGAGCCACTGTTGAACGGGTTGAGTCAGCAGTTCTTCGGATATCGCGCGATCGCGCCCGCCCTTTTTGCCCGATAGAGGGCTTGATCGGCTTTGTTGATTCAATCGGTCAAAGAGTTTTGCGATGTGGGCACCATCCAAACAACTCCCATGCTGAACGTCAGCGATGGAATGATTTGAGAACTACGGTGAGGGATTTGCAAGCATCTAAGATGAGATAGAACATCTATAGCAACCTGAATTGTTCCCGTCATCGGCGTGTTAAGCAGGATGACGGCAATTCATATCCCTATTCAGCAACGCCCAATCTACTTCTTAAAAGTTATGAGCTACTACGTTATTTACGATGGCACCTGTAATCTTTGCGTTAATTTGGTTCGAGTTCTAGAAAATTTAGACCAAGGAAACCAGTTTCAGTACATCCCGATGCAAGATGAAACCTCGCTGGCAAGTTTGGGTATTACTGCTCAAGATTGCGAAATGGGGATGATTTTAATTCATTCTGAAAATTGTCAGCAGCGCTGGCAAGGGAGTGATGCTGCCGAGGAAATCGGTCGTTTGCTACCAATGGGCGATATTTTTGTGGCTACTTATCGTGCAATGCCAGGGCTGAAGTGGAGCGGCGATCGCGTCTACGAGCAAGTTCGCGACAATCGATATGCTCTGTTTGGCAAACGCGATCGCGTTTATCAGTCGCTTTATCCGGCGTGTCCTTCTGAAGGATGCCAGCTTTAAGCGGTGCGATCGTTGACTTAAAATAAGCGTTCTAGCTGACCTTAAGAGAATATTGTTTCAAAAAAACTCTCCTGTGGGCATTCTAAAAGCACTCAAGTCAGGGTGTTTGGTAATGAAATCAGGTGTTAAAAAACACAATATTCTTTTAACTCAACTCATTAAGCAAAGTCATTTACCCGGATTCACACTGCTTGAACTATTGGTGGTGATGATCATTATTGGAGTGTTAGCGGCGATCGCCAGCCCTTCATGGGTATCACTGCTCAACAAGCAACGGCTCAATGGTGCCAAAAATGAAGCTTTTCAGGCAATCCGAACGGCTCAACACCAAGCTAAGCTCAACCGTGTTGACTGGCAAGTGAGCTTTCGTGAAGTAGACGGTTTAGCGCAATGGGTCACCCATCGAGAGGGGACTGTCCCCAGTGAGGGTCTTTGGCATAGCCTCGATCCCAATATCCGCATTGACCCTGACACAACCTTTTACTTTGATGGGGGTCTTAAAATTTATCGTATACGCTTTACGCACTTAGGGCGCGTTAGCGGTCAATTAGGGCGCATCACTTTTTCAGGAAAACCAGATGGCACAACCAAACGCTGCATCATTGTTTCAACCCTGTTAGGAGCGATGAGAGAAGGCGAGGAACAAACTAGCGCCACCAATAAACCTTGCAAATAAGACTTTCCCTTCAACTAGGTTAAGCCTGACAGAAAGGCTGTCAGGCTGTTAAAAAATAGTAGAATAAGTTTTTAACAACTAAGGGTTTACAAGAGTCTTGCGCCAAACTAGCGAGAAGAAACTTAACTCTTTCCTCCTTTTTGGAAAAACCGATCAGTGAAACGTAATCAGTTGCCAGATTCCAGTGAGAACTACCCGATTTGAATCGGCTAAAAACGTGATTCTTAAATCACGAGAAGCTAAATAATATGAGAAACCAATCAACGACTTGCCTATCTCAACTAGGGGCGCAGTGGCTTTTAGAGAGGAGACACAGACTTAAAAGCCATTTGGTTGGAAGAGTGTTTGTAGGTACTCTCTGTGTCTAACCCAATATTATCATTGACTCCTAAATAGGCAACTCGCTTTAATGGAACTTAATCCATTTGTGCATAACCCTATCAATAGGAATGCTTAGATGCACTATTGTTTGAGAAGTTCTCAATCATCAAAGGCTTGCTGCTGAAACTTTAACAATTGTTTGATACCGAATTCTGCAAGATCCAAAATTTGGTTAAGCTGCATTCGGCTGAATGAACCCGCTTCTGCGGTGCCTTGCACTTCAATTAAGTTGAGCTTTTCATTCATGACGATATTAAAGTCTGTGTCAGCCGCCACATCTTCTTCATATTTCAAGTCGAGCAACGCTTCGTTGTCGAGCAAGCCTACAGAGATGGCAGCAACTTGGTGGATCAAGGGCGATCGCTCTAGTTCGCCCGTTTGCATCAGATGAGCGATCGCGTCTGTGAGCGCCACATATCCACCCGTAATCGCCAGGGTGCGCGTTCCGGCATCGGCTTGCAGCACATCGGTGTCAATGATAATAGTGCGCTCTCCCAAAGCATCCATATCTAACGTCGATCGCAAGCTCCGCCCCACCAACCGCTGAATTTCTTGCGTTCGCCCGGATAGGCGCATAAACTCACGCTCTTGGCGATCGCTCGTCGCCGTGGGCAACATCCGGTATTCTGCCGTCAGCCAGCCTTGCCCCTTGCCCGTTAAGAATTTAGGAACTTTAGATTGAATGGTCGCTGTGCAGAGCACCTGAGTATCTCCACACCTTGCCAAGACAGAGCCAGCGGCAAATCGGGTAAATTGGCGCTTAAAACTCACTGGACGAAGTTGATCCGCTTGCCGACCATCGGGGCGCTGCCACATGACTGTTGCCTCAAGAATTTCACAGTCAGGATAGCACTGACTTAGGGCACAATCAGCACGGGGCAAGGAGACAGGTTAATCACGCGATTGGTGACGCTATCTGCCGCGCCTTCTTCAGTTAGCCCAATGCCACGACAGCCCATGACGATTAAATCGGCTTCAATTTCATCCGCCACATCGCAAATGGTGAATGCAGGCTTGCCTTGCCGTTCCAGCAGTTCCGATTCAATGCCCTGCTGAGAGAACATGGCTTTTGCGTTTTCCAACAGTTCCGCGATCGCCTCTGGCGACGACATGACTGCGGAAGCGCCTGCTTCTGGCTCCTCCACAACCGACAAAATAATCAAGCGACTCTTGTGAAAACTCACGACTTTCGCCACAGTTTCGGCGGCTTGTCGAGATTCACGACTCTGATCAATCGGAAAAAGCACAGTCTCAAACATTTCTGTTATCTCCAAAAAATAAAGCAGTGAAAAGTAGAAAGACTAGGGCGGCTAAGGGGCAAACAAGATAATTTTTGTTCGACACCTGACCTCCAATATCGGATACCTCGTCTCCTAATCGCTGACTTCCTCCGCTGAGTGTCCCAAATCGTGAAAAAATATGGGTTGAGCAGAAGACTGATTCAGGAGGTTGGTTCGGTGTCCAAAAAGACTTTAGCAAACTTATCGTCCGCTGATTTATCTGGCAAGCGCGTTTTGGTGCGGGTAGACTTTAACGTGCCTGTGGATGATCACG
>JBGSWI010000145.1:0-2511 GCA_041752515.1 Leptolyngbyaceae cyanobacterium
TCATGTTGCTCGGTCACTGGATTGAAATGGCTTCTGTGCAAGGAGCCAGCCGCGCTCTAGAGCATCTCGCAAATTTAGTGCCGTCTGTCGCTCACAAACAGGTCAACGGGCAGATCGAAGATGTGCCGGTGAGTGCATTAGTTGAAGCCGATCGGATTCTCATTCGTCCGGGTGAACAAATCCCCATTGATGGTGAAGTGGTAGACGGGAACTCTAGCGTCAACGAAGCGTTTCTCACTGGAGAGTCGCGCCCGGTGGTCAAAAAAGCCAGTGATGAAGTGGTCGCCGGAGCAGTGAATGGAGAAGGCGCTTTGACCATCAAAGTCACTCGCACCGGAGATCAAACAACTCTGAGCCAGATTATGCGACTGGTTAAGGAAGCACAGGCCTCTAAAAGTCAATATCAAACCCTAGCCGATCAACTTGCTGGCTGGCTCACGTATACCGCGATCGCCGTTTCTACGCTGACGTTTATTGTTTGGCTATCCGTGGGAACAGGCGGTTTAACCTTTGCCATTAATCGGGCGGTGACGGTGTTAGTCATTACCTGTCCGCATGCGCTGGGTTTAGCGATTCCCTTAGTGATCATCAACGCCACGTCGATGGCTGCAAAAAATGGGATTTTGGTACGCAACCGCGATGCCTTTGAACGAGCGCGAGGCATTAAAACCATCGCCTTTGATAAGACCGGAACCTTGACCAAAGGACAGTTCGGCGTACAGCGGATCTACGCTGACGGTATTGAGGAGTTACCAGCCTTAGTGATCGCTGCTTCTTTAGAATCCCTATCAGAACATCCCCTCGGACAAGCGATCGTTCAAGAAGCCCATAACCGCAACAGCCAGCTTGATAAAGCGACGGACTTCAAAGCTGTACCGGGTCAAGGGGTTGAAGGTGTAGTTAATAATCAACGCTATCGGGTTGGCAGACCGGAATGGGTTGAGGAGCTGAAATTAAAGTTTCCTTCAGGCTTGAAAAAAGGGGTGCAAGAAAGTGAATCTCGTGGGGAAAGCGCGATCGCACTGATGGACGATCAACAAGTCCTGGCTGTCTTTGGGTTAGCCGATCAAGTGCGCGAATCGGCACGAGAAGCAGTGAGAAAGTTACAGGCAATGGGCGTGCAGGTGGTGATGATTACAGGCGATGCAGAAGCGGTGGCAAAGACTGTTGCTGAGGATTTGCACATCGAGCGCTATTATGCTCGTGTTTTACCCCAGGATAAAGCAGCGTTAATTCGTAAGCTTAAAGCTGAACAGCCGACTGCTTTTGTGGGTGATGGTATCAATGATGCCCCGGCGTTAACTGAGGCAGATTTAGGACTCGCGATCGGCGCTGGAACTAATGTGGCGATCGAGTCGGCTGATTTAGTTTTAGTTAAAAGCGATCCACTGGATGCGACTTATGCACTGAAACTAGCAAAAGCCACCTACAACAAAATGATTCAAAACTTATTTTGGGCGACTGGATACAACGTGATTGGCATTCCCTTGGCGGCAGGAATTGCAGCACCGTTTGGCATTATCTTATCGCCAGCAGTGGGTGCAGTCCTGATGAGTATTTCGACAGTCGTTGTTTCAATTAATGCCATGTTGTTACGGCGCGTACGTTTGCATGATTAGGGATAAGTCGTAGCTCCAAGAAATCTCGAAGTCAGCGCGGATCATTCTGAGAGGAGATTCTATGTTTCACAAAACTCTGGTTGCGATTGCTCTATCGGATCTGGCTGATCATGTTGTTGAAATCGCTATCACTCAGGCAAAAATGACTGGAGGCAATTTGCTGCTGCTCCATGTTATCAACGTGCATGAGAAAGAGTTTCCCCAGATCGAAGGATATATCACCGGAAATTACAATCGTGAGGCTTTGGATGCAGAAGCACAGTCCTACGAACAGTATTGGAAAAGCTACGAACAAGAGGGTTTGTATGCTCTGCAAGCCTACAGTGAACGGGCGATCGCAGCGGGTGTAAACGCAGAATATACGCAAACAACTGGCAACCTTGTGGGCAACTCCGGTGAAACCATCTGTGCCATCGCCCAAGAGTGGGAAGCGGATCTGATTGTCATCGGGCATCGAGGACTATCCGGTATCAAAGAGTTAATCCAGGGGAGCGTCAGTAACTATGTGTTTCACCATGCACCCTGTTCTGTTTTGAGTGTGCAACATCCCATTACGATAAAAACTGAAAAAACTGAACTTACCCAAGATATTAATATTTGAGAGTTAAATACGGTACAACAAGATGCAAGTCAATAAATCTCATCAGTCTGTGGTTCTTGAAAAAGAGGCCGCAAAAAAATTGAAATTTGGTAAGAATAGTGGGTTTAAGACGGAACTAAGACGAAGGGTTGACGAACTTTTTCAAAATCCAGATCGCAAGGCTCGTGATTGTCCGCAAATGTATGCGAAAACCATTATCTTGTTGTTTAGCTTTTTCGGATTATATTCTCTATTAGTTTTGGTAGCTCAGACATGGTGGCAGGTAATTCCCTTGTGCATTATGCTCGGTGT
>JBGSWI010000146.1:0-26013 GCA_041752515.1 Leptolyngbyaceae cyanobacterium
TAGCTCGACTACATCGCAAGACGTTGTGTTATTCCAAATCAGTAGAAATGCTGGCACATTCGATCCGATTGCTACTTCACTACCTCAAGTTCCAAGATGTGCCGGTTCCTCAGCCCATCATAGACTGATTCAGCAACGCCAGCTTTTTTTGTAGCTGTGCCGACTCCTGGGAGTGATTATTTGCAAGAAACGATTCGTCGCAACTTTCCCTTAGCGGTGGCAATTAACACCGAAAAAGCCCGATCTGAATTTTTGATTGCGCCCATCTTGGCAGAACTAAAGCAGATTCATCCAGGAATCAGTTTATTTTCAGGCACAGAGTTTACGGTGGATGCCGCCCAAGGATTAATTAAATGGCATTTGTGATTTTTTAATCAGTGCTTCCAGTGAATACTTCGAGATCGCAGCTCCTATTCTCGCGATCGTGGAGGCAAAGAAAGAAAATCGGAACTTGGCAATGCCCCAATGTATTGCGGCGATGGTTGCGGCTCAAACGTTTAATTTAAAGAAGGGAAACGCGATCGCTCTTCAAACGGATGCGAACAGAACTGAGTCTCAGTTGGTATTGGCTCAGCAATTTCTGGGCTGGAACATAATCTGGATCGTCTGATTTAATGATTTCTAGGGTTGCGATCGCTTTATTCCACCGCTTTTCCGCTTCCTGCCACACCTCCTCGCTTTGCGCTTTGCCTGGAGAAAATTGCTGAGCCGCCTCGGCTGAAAACTTTGCTGCCTACACTACGTTGCCCGATCGCGCATTGTCTACGCTTAAACCAACCACCTGTTGAAAGTCGCGCTCATAAGCGGTGGGTTTCGTTTGGGCAGTGCGTCCTGCCAAAGTTTTACGCGGCACTTCTTTCAATTGATCTATTCCCTGTTGCCACTGGGCGATCGCGTTTTTACAGACAGATCCAGTTCAGAACCACTTGATTCCTGACTTGAACGCTAGGGTTCCCATCTACCCTGTAAAAACGCGATCGCCTAAAGTATCGCCTAAATATCGTCTGCCAAATATCGTGGATCTTCTAAAGCCGCTTCAGAAGCAGGTTTTTTCAATTGAATTCCTTCTACAGACTGAGGGTGGGTAGATTTTGCAGAGTTTTCGGCAACCTGAACCGAAAAAGCGTGAGTGCCAGTAAGTTCTGGAGGGTAGGCTGCGGCTTCAGCCGGAGGACGGGGTTTAGGGCGAACTGGCAAACGCTCAGACGACCCAGAGCTATCGGTTAAGCTATCGCGGGCTGATTCCAGCGGCTCAGCACTGAGCTTGCTTGCAGGTAGACGATCGCTCGACCTACGTGGGGGAGAGGGCGATCGCGTAAAAGTTTTCCAGGCAGTTTTCACGCCTGTCAGCAAACTGCGAGTGCCCAACTGCACTTTTTTAGCTTGCTTGCGGGCACCACTCAGCGACTGGTCTACTTGCTTTGCCACCTGCCCAGCACTCTGCACCCCTTCACTCAAATCATCCGTCAGGTCAGTAATTTCCATACCCGTCAGCCGAATCGCTTCTAGGGTGGGTGGAAACTCCCGGCGCAGGGTTTCAAACAGTTTCTCGGCACTGCGGGCGGCTCGTCCTAATTCCTTTAGGGTGGGAATGGCAACAATGAGGACAATCGTCAAGCTGGCGGTGACGAATAAGAAAGATACAACTAGCCAGAAGAGAGGATTGTTCACGGGAGTAAGCTACAAAAGAGGGTCACGGGTAGACGATGAAGGTTGAGCAGTCAGGGAGTCGGATTCTTCCAAGGCTCGATGTTGCCGCTGAGTGGCTTCCATGCCAGCCGCGATCGCATCCTTCAGGCGAACCAAGGTGCTATCCCAGTTTCGCAGCGCTGACTCCGAGAGTCGATCTGCCTGAAGTTGCACGGTCGTAGACAAATCTTCTGCCAGTTCGGGTAAGGCATCCGCAGACTTTTTCAAAATCTGACGAGTTTCGCGACCAGTGCGAGGGGCTATCAAAATTCCGGCGATCGTGCCAGCGGCGGCTCCTAACACTAACCCTCCAAAAAACGATCCAGACCGATTATTTGACATATTTTCAGCCTTATCCTTGCCATTCAGGGAAAACGTGAATCAATTCAGCCATTAAAGCTTTTATCTTATCAAGCTTTGACAGGTGAGGAGTAAGAGGTTGTAGGGATTGGATTGTGGGAGACTTTTAGAAAAAAATTGCAAATTTTGCCTGTAGTGCCGTAGGGTCTGTGTTTTATTTTTAAAGAATTTTATTTTTAAAAAATTCTGGGTTGTCTCATCTATCCGAGCTATTAGTTTTTGCCTGACTTCCAACTCCTAAAACCTGAAACCTGGTTAAAAATGCCTTTCTGCTGCCAAAAAGATTGCCCTAAGTTGATGAGTGACACAAACTTTTGGATTTTCTGGAGTTTTTGTTCCAACCCTTGATAGCCCGATCGGGCTTTGTTGACGCTCACTGTTGCTTTGCCAAGTTTGGCAGGGGCACTATAGAGCAGGCGATAAAAATATTGTTCAACCCCTAAGGTGCTGCCAGCTATTTTAGTGAACTTCAGCTTGAGCGCCCACATTGCTTGGGCAAGGCGGAGGCAAATTAGCCCCAGAACAACGTTGGTAATAATAACAAAGGAGACCATCGCAAAACAGGTAAATTGGGCAAAGAATATTGGGTGGAGTGCGATCGCGTTTCTTCGGTTTGGCGTTTTACCTTGGAAACTGCGAAACACCCTTCGACTCTTTCGACTATTGTAGTGATGACCACCGAGGACGGATACCCCTCAACCCAGATTGGGGCAAAGCATAGAACATTCCCATCACCGAGCGAGAGAAAATTATGGTTCAAGCTGCACCGGCTGCCACTTTGTTTATCGATTCAGCCAAGGGGAGTGATGCTGCGGGAGGAACTCAGTCGGCTCCCTTCAAAACCATCAGTCGGGCGTTGAAACAGGCGAAATTGGGCGATCGCATTCAGCTTGCTCCCGGCACTTACAGCGCGACCAGTGGCGAAGTTTTTCCGTTGGCAATTCCGGCTGGGGTAACGGTGATTGGCAATGAAGCCACAAAGGGATCTGGCATTGTGATCAACGGCAGTGGGAGTTTTGCGAGTAAAACCTTCGCCGGTCAAAACATTACCCTACGGATGGAGACGAATGCTCAACTGCGGGGCGTGACCGTTACCAATCCGGCGGCGCGGGGAACAGGGGTGTGGATCGAATCAACCAATCCAGTGATTATCAACTGCACGTTCACTAACTGCAAGCGAGAAGGCATCTTTGCAACCGGAAACGCTAGCCCAGCAGTGTATGACAATGTGGCAACCCGCAACGATGCCAACGGCTTTAGCATTGTGCGAAATGCCAAGGGTGAATGGCGACGCAATGTTTGCCAGAATACGGGTTTTGGGTTTTCGATTGGCGATCAGGCGGCTCCGCTACTAGCCGAGAATCGGGTGTTTGAAAACAGATCGGGCATGGTGTTGGGTCAGGAATGTCGCCCGGTGCTGCGATCGAATGTGGTAGAACGCAACACCAGTGAGGGCTTGACGATCATCGATCGCGCCTTTCCCGATTTAGGCAAAGGGCAAGATCCGGGCGGCAACATTTTTCGAGGCAACACTGAGTTTGATATCAACAATGCCACGGCAACCCGACTGCTGTGCGTGGGCAACCAGATCAATCCCGCCAGGGTCAAAGGCTTGCTGGAGCTACTAGCCAATGAAATTCCTAATCCTACGCCGCTGCCGATTCCTACGCCCGTGCCGCCGCCCAATCCTGGCGAACTGACTGACATTGAAGGACATTGGGCGGCGGGATTCATTCGCGGATTGGTTGCCAAGGGCTATATTAGCGGCTTTCCCGATGGCACTTTCAAGCCGCAGGCTCCTATTACCCGCGCTCAATATGCCGCCATTATTTCTAAAGCCTTTAGCCTGCCTGTGAAGCAAGCAGCCACGCCGTTCATAGACGTGGCGCAGAGCTTTTGGGCATTTCCTTTTATTCAAAAAGCGAACCAAATGGGTTTTATTTCGGGGTTCCCAGATGGGTCTTTTCGCCCCGATCAAAATTTGACGCGGGTGCAAGCGATCGTGTCACTGATGGGCGGTTTAAGCTTAACCGGGGGCGGCTTGGAGGTGCTGAGCTTTTACAGCGATCGCGTTCAAATTCCTAGCTATGCCGCCGAAAAGGTGGCGACAGCAACCCAACGCCAAATTGTGGTCAACTATCCCGCCGTGCGCCAATTGGAGCCGATGCGCGATGTGACACGGGGCGAAATTGCGGCATTGGTCTATCAAGCGCTGGTGGCGCTAAACCAAGCACCCGCGATCGCTTCGCCTTACATTGTTAACCCTAGTTTAACGACTGCCGCTTTCACCGATATTGCTGGACATTGGGCAACCGATTTTATTTCTGCATTGGCACAGCAAAACCTGATTGGCGGGTTTGCCGACGGCAGTTTTAAGCCAGATATTGCGATCAATCGGGCGCAATATGCTGCGCTGCTGGTCAAGGCATTCAATCCTTCGCCGAAGCGAAATGCGATCGCGTTTTCTGATGTTCCAGCCACCTTTTGGGCAAAACCGTTCATTGACCAAGCCTATCGGGCGGGCTTCATTACTGGTTTTCCCGATGGTTCTTTTAAGCCCGATCAAACGATGCCACGGTTTCAATTGCTGGCATCGTTAGTCAGTGGTTTAAGCTGGTCTGGCGGAGACTCTAGCTTACTTTCTGCCTACGACGATCGCGCTTCTATTCCGCAATACGCCCAAAGTCAGGTTGCAACAGCCACGCAACAGCGGCTTGTCGTTAATCATCCAACCTTACGACGGTTAAACCCCTTGCGCGACACGACCCGCGCCGAAGTGGCTGCTTTTGTCTATCAAGCCTTGGTGAGATCGGGGCGATCGCCCGCGATCATGTCACCCTACATCGTGTCTGTTTGAATGTCTGTTTGAATGTCTGGCTCAATGTTTTGAAATGCGCTGAACGCGGCTGTCTCTGCTTGGGCGATCGCTTTTTTAGTGGAATCATGCCGTTTTTAGTTTTTAATTTTTAGTTGCAAGACCAAGAAAAATTGCCGCTTTTGGCAGATGATCTGTCGCGTTTCAATTTCAAATTGGAATCAGTTTAAGTTTATTTAAGACAATCGGGTGAGACAATATTCCTCGCCTATAGTCCAAATGCCTTGTTCTCGGATGGGCGCTGTTTACTAATCAAGGTGTGCTGGTATGAATTTGCCCGTTGTGTTAGATATTGCGATCGGGTTGATCTTTATTTACTTGATCTTTAGTTTGCTTGCATCCGAAATTCAAGAGCTTGTTTCTACCCTCTTGCAATGGCGCGCAAAACATTTAAGAGAGTCGATCCAAAATCTGTTGGCGGGTGGATATGGAACGAAAGATACTGAACAGATTAGTGATTTTATCGAATCTATTTACAGCGATCCGTTGATTAAAAATATTAATCAAGGGTCAAGAGGACTTTTGGGAAATTTAGGTCACACGGTCTATCGAATTCTTTATCCTGGAAAAGGAATCTTTGGTAAAGAATCAACCGCACCTTCTTATATTGCACCGGAAACATTTTCAACAGCATTATTTGAGCAATTAGGACTGTCAACCCTGGTAGATAAGCTAACAGAAATCCGTTTGGAAAAATTTATTTTTAGAATTGTTGGACTCCATACTCTAGAAAAATCAACTCAAGAGGTTGGAAGTGCTAAAAATTCGATTACATTGCCGACTGAGCAAGAATTTGAGTTAAAAGATAATTGGGAAAAAGGCAGCATTCGAGTTTTGGCAGGTAAGGCGAAAAACTTGGTTCAACCCCCTAATCAAAGTGGTGAAACCGCGATCGCGATGTTAACTCTGAATAATTCTAACCCTGTTTTTTTGACGCTTGTAGAAGAATATGACGACATTCTACAAGACTTTAAGACAGGAGAAGCAAATTTGGAAACTTGTGTAGAGCGGCTGCGAGAAGCGCTCGATCTCTATGTGAATCATATTGGTGAATTAATTCAATCTGCGATGTCAAGCGCCTCTCATAAAAGCGTAGATTTAATGGATTTATCTCCGATTGAGCGACAGCAGCTTACTTACTTCAAAAAACGATTGGAGGCGCTGCGAGCAGGCACCTTTGGAGATCAGAGTGAACGCGCGATCGCGGCTGGAAAACTCAAGCCTAGTCTACTAGAAATTGCCGAAATATTTGACCGCACCAGCACTACTTATCAAGAAATTGAAGGGGCTTATCAAGATATTTCTGCCGCCTATAAAGCCGGTACAAAACCGGATGAAATTGAGCCTTTTCTAAAAACGCTTACTAGCAAAACTAGTGATCTGATCGGCACCCAAAACAACAATCTGCTTCCCCTTTCCCCACCCTCAAACGACTCTTCTAGTGTGGCGATCGCAGGTGTAGCGATCGCAGATATAACGATTTCTACTTCAACGATCGCTGCCCCCCTGTCTCCCCCGGCTGAGCCAGCACTATCCAATCCAGAACCGAGTGAGACTGCAATTCACATTACAGAAATTCCACCGTTCTCCCCTGCGGCGGCTCCGCCCATCACCCGGATTCCCCCGACTATTTTAGAACCGCCCATCATTCCCCCTCCATCCGCGATCGCCCCAGAAGTCGATGAGAAGTTACCGATTCCCGATGATAGTCGTGCTGATCTGAGCGATCAGGCGATCGCTCCGTTGATGAGTCAATTAACTGACGCAGATTTACTCAAAACTGAGTATCAAGCTTATCTAGAAACTGCTTTGAGCACTCTATCTCTAACTGAGCAAAAAGCTTATCAGCAAGCCTATAGAGGCTGGAAAATTTATCAGCAAATTATCTTAAAAGTCACGGCTGATGTGGCGGAAAAACTTCAAGCCGAAGGGCGTTTATTGAATCGTCAGAACCAATATGTGATAGCTCAGCAGCTTCAATCAGAGAATCGGCTCTCCCGTAAAGATGACTATGTGATTCAACCTTGGCAAACGCTGGAGTCAGCCACTCTGTCGGATTATGTCAAATTTTCTTTAGGTAAGCTCTCCCCAGAAGAGCGGCAATTACGCCTCAACATCGCCCTCAACAAGCTGACGCTGGAGCAGCGTAAAGTCTATCGCAATTATCAGTCCTATGACCAAATTCAGGATTTACTCAGTCGCGTTCCTGCACCCGTCAAACAAAGTCTGGCAATTTTAGCGAGGCGTGCCCAAACGAAAGTGCAAGAAACCGAACAACAAATTAATCAATTTAGGAATGAGGTTTCTGTTTGGTTTGATCGCTCAATGAATCGGGCATCCGGGGTTTATAAACGGAATGCAAAAGGAGTTGCCATTATGATTGGCTTCAGCATTGCCATTCTCTCCAATGCAGACACGTTTCACATTATTGAACGGTTATCAGGAGACGGCGATTTGCGTCAGGTGATTACCCAACGCGCTGCTACTGTGATCCAAAGCTCAGCGCTCAATAACCCTAACCAACGCGAGATTACTAAAGAAGATTTGCGGCTGCTTAAGCGGGAAACGGATGCAGTTTTGCAAGAGGTTGCCTTTCCGATTCAATGGACTCCTGCCAATTTGACTCAGCAGTTAGATTGTGTCGCACCTGCCTTGCCCCAAACTGGAAACACTCCGGCGCTACCTGACACGACCCTGCCCGACTTGAATCAATGGGGCAGTTTCTATAGCGCCTGTTTGCCACCTGGCACCCCTGTGAGCAATGAATTTGACCTGTCGCTATTGGGTACGGTTGTGCTAAACCGGCTCTCGATGCTCGCTCGGATTTTACTGGGCTGGTTGGTGACGGGCATTGCGATCGCCATGGGTGCGCCGTTCTGGTTTGACCTCATGAATAAGCTGATGAATGTTCGTAATACTGGGGCAAAACCAGCTTCTGTGTCAGACCGGGAAACATCGCAATAATTCATCATTAATGATTTGCAATTGATCCCGCATAATGCTCAATGCATCTTCGCTTGAGCCGATTGATTATCGCCTGCGTAAATTTTCTTAGATGCCCGTGCTACTACCCAAAAATTATCCTAGGTTATACCGTAGGGACTTCTTTTCAAGTCCAGTTAAATCAAGACATTGTTCCAAACCGAGGATCGTCCCATGTTGTCAGACCTGAATCACAATGATCTGCTCACCCTTGAGCAGCGCCGTATAGAGAGATTTCGTTCTTCTTCCATCGCTTCATTGTCACAGTGTTTTTTGCATCTCAATCGCAACAATGTATTAACTGTGCATTGCGCTGAGCCTTGGGTGGTCGATCAACTGCTTCACAATATGGAGCAGCTTTGCTGGAACGCTTGGGTTATCGCAGGGGTATCTTACTTATCAATTCACTACGCTCAAGAAGAAATTTATACTGCAAACACGCAAAAATTTGGTGCCCCCCTGCGATCGCACTCCTGCTTAGCCCCCCAGCAGCCCCTTTAAACATCCACTCAATTTCAATTTTTCTACTTTTAAAAGAATTAAAATATACTAAATCGTCAAGAAAATCACATGAAACCTTGCTAATACCGTTTACAGAATCAGAAATATCGGGTATTTATCTATCTGACTGCATATGTCAGTTGTTTGAAAGTTAGTCAAAATGGTATTTTCAAGCCGTTGGTGCTTTAGTGGTGGCAACTCCCCTAACAGGCAGCATTTAGGTTGTTGTTCTAGGTAATAAATATGAACTCGGAAATTAAAGAAACTGAAATTCCAGCGGTAAGCACCCCCAATTATACCGACCCTACTGCGATGCCCATTCCTGATGAGCCTCTTCTTTTGCCCGCTGGCGAACCCACCAGTGAGGTTACCCAACAGATCAACCAGGTTGGAGAGCGGGTCTCCAAGTTTTTAGCGGGTTTGCCTGAGTATTTGTCTGAGTTCTTTGGTGAATATCGTCGTCCTTTGATTACCTTGGGTCTAATTTTTGGGGGCATTCTAGCCGTTAAGATGACCTTGGCGCTGCTCGATGCAGTAGATGATATTCCACTACTGGCTCCTATTTTGCAGTTAGTGGGGCTTGGATATAGCGCTTGGTTCATCTATCGCTATATGTTGAAAGCAGCCACTCGCCAAGAACTCGGACAAGAGCTAGGAGAACTGAAAGACCAAATTGTTGGCAATTTGCCAAAATAGCCAGTCATCGAGCAACAGCGAGACATCGCAGTTATTCCTCAACTTTAAGCAGTCAGGAGTGAGCCGGGATTTCACTCCTGATTTGTGCTTTTGTTGATTCCCTATTCTCTACTTGCTTGCTCTATTTCAACCCCGACCTGCATTTCTAATAGCTGCATCGCTCCAAACTGGGTGGAGAGAGCAACGTCAGTGGCATCGCAGCCATAGGCGATCGCGATTCGGTTGCCACGGGGTTCTTTTTGAGTGGCATCAAAGGTATACCACCGTCCTTCGGTTGGAGATTCAGCGCGATCGCCCACATACGCTTCAAACCAGGCATGAAGATCCATCGGCTCCAGTTGATAGAGGTATCCCACCACCATGCGGGCGGGAACATTTAGACTGCGACAGAGCGCAATCCCTAAATGAGCAAAATCACGGCAGACTCCCACACGGCTTTGGGCAGTATCCACGGCAGAAGTCGAAGCATCACTGGTGCCATATTGATAGTCCACATGGGTGTGAATCCAGTGCCGAATGGCTTCCACTTGGTCATAGCCTGGGGCAGCATCCCCCACAATTTCTAGCGCCAAGTCGCCCACCTGATCCGATTGGCAGTAACGGCTGGGCAGCAGAAACCGCAGCACGTCTTCTGGCAAATGTTGAATTGGGATGAAGGGCGCACCCGAAAACACGTCAATCGTATCGGCAGCTTCGACACAAGCAGTCGTATGCAGCCGAAAAGACCCAATTGGCACCACTAACCGCTGACACAGATTGCCAAAAGTATCGGTGTATTCCGTGACGCAAACGCTGGGTTCAAGCAAGTAGGTTTCAGCCACAACCCACTGTCCTTGCCCACTCCGAGGACGCAGCATAAAAATGACGGGAGTCGGTTCGCTGGCTTCAAACAAAATTTCACATTCGGCAGTCAACCGCATACTCGCCTCCATGCACTCTGGGTAGGGTTATGGTGTGTTTATAGCGCACTTTTGAGCCGGATTTTAGCCGATCGCTTGGGCGACCACAGTTCGATGGCGGGGCGTATTGCGGGTGATAATCGGACGCTCAAATCCAGCATCGGCGATCGCCTGTTCCAGATCTAGCGCAAAGTATTGATCCAGGTAGGGTTCGGTGCTTTTGAGCAGCGTCAAAATGTAAGGTGGCATTTTGGCATAAATCTCTGATTTAGGGTTCATGTCCATAATCGCCAAATGTCCACCGGGACGCAGCAAACGACGAGCTTCTTGCAAAATGGCGATCGCGGCGGTTTGGGGCAACTCATGGAACATGAGGCAAGTAGACACCAAATCATAGGAAGCGCTAGGTAAACCGGTAGCTTCGGCGGCAGCATGAATCCAATGGGGCGTTGAAGGCGTGTGGGGCGTGTCAAGAAAACGGGCTTGTACTCCGTAGGCTTTATCTTGAGATCGCAGTTGGGCGCGATGGTGGGCGATCGCTAGAAAATAGGGTGACAAGTCCACCCCGGTCAGTTTTGCCTCTGGAAAAGCAGCTTGCAGCGCAAAGGTACTCATGCCCACACTACAGCCCAAATCCACAATATCGTTGGGCAGTTCCGGCAACTGGGCTTTCATTGCCTCGTGATAGCTTTGGCGCAACCGAGAATCGCCCGTTGCATCGCCCTCCTGCCAAATCCGCGCATGAACCGCGTGGGCGGCAACTTCCACTTCTAGGGCAGGCTCCCAGCCCAAGTTGCCTTCTTCATAGGCGTGGAAACTGGTGGTGTAGTAAGCGGGATATTGCAAATCGGGGTCTTGCACCGCAGCGAGATCCGCGCTCCAGTCTCGCGCTCGGAGGGTCGCCACTTCCTCTAGCCAGGGTACGCCGATGTCGTCTGCCCGTTGGATCATCATTTGACGAGCGCGATTTTTTGCCAAAGCGGCGATCGGCTTAATTGCCAGAATGCTATTGACTAACCGAGAAGCGAGGCTGGGTGCCGAAATAGTAGCAGTCATAAAAAATCAGATAAAACGACTGTAAAGATCCAAACTCATTATCTAGCACCTAGCCCAGGCAAGCGAGTAAAGACTACAATTATTTCTCTAGCCGATGTTTCCCTAGTTGCCCCATCATGCAGTCACATCTAAATCCTAATAACGGTCACCAGTCTTTTGAGTTGCCCGGTGCGAAACCCCACTACAATCCCGATCGCCCTGGGCAGGTGGAGCATATTTTTTTAGATCTGATTTTGGACATTCCCAACCAGAGCTACGAAGGCACGTGCAGCATTCAGATTAAGCCCGTTCGTAGCGGCATCGATCGCTTCACTTTTGATGCCGTCAACTTGATCATCAACGCGGTGACGGTGGCAGAAACCCCACAGCAGTTTGACTATGACGGGGAGCAGTTGCAGGTGCAGCTAACCGAGCCAACGGAAGCTGGACAAGGGGTGAACGTGGCGATCGCCTATCGCGTCGAAAAACCTCAGCGCGGATTGTATTTCATTGCGCCCGATAAGCATTACCCCAACAAGCCCGTGCAAGTGTGGACTCAGGGCGAAGATGAAGACTCCCGCTTTTGGTTTCCCTGCTTCGACTATCCCGGACAACTGGCAACTTCAGAAATTCGCGTCCGGGTGCCCAAAAACTTGGTTGCCATCTCCAATGGTGAACTGGTGGAAACTCAGGAGGGCAAAGACTTCAAGATTTTCCACTGGCATCAAAAACAGGTGCATCCAACTTACCTGATGACGCTTGCCGTGGGTGATTTTGCCGAACTGCAAGATCAGTGGAATGGGAAACCTGTCACTTATTATGTGGAGAAAGGGAAAGAAGCTGAAGCTCAGATTAGCATGGGCAAAACGCCGCGCATGATTGAGTTTTTTAGTGAGAAGTATGGCTATGCCTACCCGTTTCCTAAATATGCTCAAGTGTGCGTCGATGATTTTATTTTTGGCGGCATGGAAAATACCTCCACGACGCTGCTCACCGATCGCTGTTTGATTGACCAACGCGCCGCGATCGACAATCGCAATACCGAAAGCTTGGTTGCCCATGAACTGGCGCATCAATGGTTTGGCGATCTGGTGGTGATCAAACACTGGTCCCACGCATGGCTAAAAGAAGGCATGGCATCCTATTCCGAAGTGATATGGACGGATCATGAATATGGTGCCGAGGATGCTGCCTACTATTTGCTCAACGAAGCCCGCAGCTATTTAGAAGAAGATAAGTCGCGCTATCGTCGTCCCATTGTCACCCATGTTTACCGAGAAGCGATCGAACTCTACGATCGCCACCTCTATGAAAAAGGAGCCTGCGTTTATCACATGATTCGGGCAGAACTGGGCGAGGATCTGTTTTGGAACGCGATCGCCCAATTTGTCAACGACAACGCCCACCGCACGGTTGAAACGATTGATCTACTGCGCGCCATTGAAACCGCCACCGGACGCAACCTGCTGTTTCTGTTTGATCAATATGTTTTTCGCGGCGGACACCCCGACTACAAAGTTGCCTACGCGTGGGATGGCGACAGCAATCTGGCAAAAGTCACCGTCACCCAAACCCAGGCAAAAGACGGCAATAGCAAAGACTTGTTTGACCTGAAAATTGCGATCGCCTTTGGCTACGAAACTGAGAATTCATCCCTCAAATCCTTCGCCGTGCGGCTGTGCGATCGTGAACAATCCTTCTACTTCCCGCTGGAGCAAAAGCCCAGTTTCATCAGTTTTGATCTTGGCAATCCCACATTGAAAACTGTAGTGCTGGAATATCCAATCCCTGAACTCAAAGCCCAATTACGGCATGATCCCGATCCCGTTTCTCGCATTTACGCCGCCGAAGCCTTGGCAAAAAAAGGCGGCTTGGAATCCGTCAACGCCCTTGCCGCCGCTCTAAAACAAGAGCCATTTTGGGGAGTGCGGGTGGAAGTGGTGAAAAATTTGGCAAGCATTAAGCTGGATCAGGCATTGACAGAAGTGCTGATGGGTCTAGAAGATGCCGATGCCAAAGTGCGTCGGGCAACGGTAGAAGCCTTGGGAACCATCAAAACCATAGATAGCTACAAAGCCTTGAAGCCGATTGTGGAGAAAGGCGATGCTAGCTATTACGTAGAAGCCGCCGCCATTCGCGCCTTGGGCAGCATTGCTGGAGCCAAATTGGCGGATGTGAAAGAAGAAAAAATCTTGAAGTTGCTAAAGTCGGTGCTGAAGGAGCGCCAAGGCTGGAATGAAGTGGTGCGATCGGGCGCGATCGCGGCTCTCAGCCAAATGAAAACCTCAGAACCCGCCTTGGATATAATTCTCGACTACACCGAACCCGGCATTCCTCAAGCTCTGCGCCTTGCCGCCATTCGCGCCCTCGGTGCCATCTCCAGCGGACAAACCAACCTCAATCTGGAGCGAATCTTAAATCGGCTCAAAGAACTCTCGCGAGAAAGCTTCTTCCTCACCCAAGTTTCCGTCGCCAATTCCTTAGGGCAAATGGAAACCGTCAAAGCGATCGCCATTCTCCAAAGCTTGGCAGACCAAACTCCCGATGGTCGGGTGCGCCGGATCGCCGAAGAAGCCGTCCAAAAAGTCCAAAAAAACTGCGGATCAGACCAAGCCGTGAAACAACTCCGCACCGAACTCGATCAACTCAAACAGGAAAACCAAGACCTAAAAAGTCGTCTGGAATCCCTGGAAGCCAAAGCAAACTAGGACTAACTATTCACGCCGTAATCATTTCAGCCTTCGCATTAGGCAATGCTGGCTCAAACCGTAAAACCATAATTTGCTCTGAACGCAACCCTAAAGACTCATAGGTGCGCCCGTTGCGATCGCTGAATTCAACTTCAAACGCTGCCCCATTCGCTAATGTTTCAACTACCGTGCCAACTTGTCCCCGCCACAAATTGTATTGGGGAAGGTCAACGGTCAAGGCTACAACGTCTAGCAATTTGGCGATGTTGTTTTTCATGCTTGTCACCTCTACTGACTACAGCGGATAGCAGGTCGTTAACTTTGGAATTTCTGATCCATGCTCAACGATCCAGCCACTCCGCAGGGTGGCATTTCTATTCTGCCATTCCAGCGTAAAGTCCAGAGTATACCGTTGCCCAAACTGATCTTGCCGACCTAGGCGGACTTCATGGGTTTTAACAACTTCAAGCAAAATTTGGCGCAATTCCTCGGCGTGATCAGCCGTCATCCGAAGGCTTGATAAGAACAGCCGAGCTTTGTGCTTTCCGTCGTCGTGATCTGGATTTAAGCAATAGTCACGTAATTTGCGAATATCAACAACTGCATTTTGTGCATTTGGAACCAGCATAAAACAGTTGAATTTTGAGGCAGATTTCAGTCTACTCTGAAACTACCCAGGGGATTAAAATCGCACGCACCATCAAGCGATCGCCATTCTCCAAAGCTTGGCAGACCAAACTCCCGATGGTCGGGTGCGCCGGATTGCCGAAGAAGCCGTCCAAAAAGTCCAAAAAAACTGCGGATCAGACCAAGCCGTGAAACAACTCCGCACCGAACTCGACCAACTCAAGCAGGAAAACCAAGACTTAAAAAGTCGCCTGGAATCCCTGGAAGCCAAGGCAAATTAGGACTAACTATTCACGCTGTAATCATTTCAGCCTGCTAGCAATTGCTCTTGGTGTTCTTCAACAAGTTTCTGAATGCGGCTAATCTCCGTATGCGGTTAATCTCCGTGCGACTAAACCCTCTGTTGCTCTGAAGACGGATCGGTTCAAGCCAAAACTTAGCTTCGTCCTTGTCACGCTCAATATGGACATGGGGTGGCTGATCGCGATCGCCTGCACAGCAGAAGCAACGGGATGAATCAATGGATCACTAGGTCACTATTCCTCAAGCGGTTGCAGATGAACTAAAAGCATCTGAATCACCCCCTGTAGTGAAAAGTTAGATTATTTAACCTCCCAATTGGCTTCAAATAGAATCAACCAAACTTCCTGAAGACGTTGAGCTAGAAAAGCTCGATCTGGGTGAACGAGAGGCAATTTTACTCGCAGAACAACTGAAAGCCGATTTGGTGATTTTAGACGACAAAGCAGCAAGACGAATTGCTGTGGCTCGTGGATTAAAAATAATTGGACTTCTGGGTATTGTGAAAGCGGCATCTAGATTGGGCTTGCTGGATTTAACTGCAACGTTTGAGTAGCACCCAATTTACTAGAACGCCTACTTTCAAATTATTAAGCGCAGCTATCCACCTAACTCTTATCTCTTTCATCTTGAAGGTGATCAGCGAGTGGAATGTAACTAACGATTGATTGCAAACGGGCGATCGCTTGTCATAATTTTCATGAATCGCTGGTATTCTTGCCAACGGGGGAGCCTATGAGGAGTGAGCATGATTAGATCATGGATGGTGATTGGGGCAGTAGCGATCGCGGTTGCACTTTCAGGCAATATTCTTGGACCGGCTGATATGCGCTGGTTTCGCCAATTACAGCGTCCTCAATGGCTGACGTTTGAATTCCTGATTCCCGTCATTTGGACTGTGATCTTAATCTGTGGCACCTGGTCCGCTTATTTAGTGTGGGAAGCCGACCCTGGCACCGAGCAAACCTGGTGGCTGATGGCGTTTTATCTATTGTTGGAGATGGTGATCATTGCCTACTCCCCGGTTACCATTCGCCTCCGCAACCTCAAAGCAGGCACGATCGTCGGTGGCGTGGGCTTTATACTTGGATTGATTTTGGCATTCTTGGTGCAGCCCATTTCTAACACGGCGTTCTGGTTGCTGGTGCCTTATTTACTCTGGAGTCCAATTGGCACTTACACCACTTGGGAAATGGATCGGTTAAATCCTAGTTGAAAAATACGTTCCCTGATGGTGTTTAAGTTTTTGAATAGGCGATCTCAAGGCAAGCGATCGCCCTAACACTGTAGGATCATAATGTTTCGATTCGTGTCCTTAGGAGACAATTATGACCCACGCCATCATGGAAACCGATAAGGGCACCATTCATCTAGAACTCTTTGACCAAGATGCCCCCAACACTATCAAAAACTTTGTAGAACTCGCCAACAGCGGCTTTTACGATGGGCTAGCCTTTCATCGCGTGCTGTCTAATTTTATGGTGCAAGGAGGCTGCCCCAACACCCGCCCCGGGGCAACAGGCGCACCAGGAACAGGCGGACCGGGCTACAAAATCAAGTGCGAAATCAACCCTAATTTGCACGAGGCAGGCTCACTTTCTATGGCACACGCGGGCAAAGATACCGGCGGCAGTCAGTTTTTTATCTGCCATTCGGCTCAGTCTCACCTAGATGGAGTACATACCGTTTTTGGCAAAACCGCCGATATGGATGTTGTGAATGCTATTCGTCAGAATGACAAGATCCTGTCTGTAAAAATCGAAGCGTAACCCCTTCTGATTCCCAAAAAACACTTTTGGAGGGGCATTTCACGAAATGCTCCTCCAAAAAGCAATCTGTTTCGCTGATTCAGCCCCGCGATCGCGTCTGTGACGATAACTTTGCACCAGTCTATGCACCACTCTGTCACCGATAGCCATTACTATGCTAAAAAACAAAATTACACTCTGACTTTAAACATTCACCCATGGCTGCAAACTATTCCTTCGATATTGTTAGCGAGTTCGATCGCCAAGAGTTAGTCAATGCGCTGGATCAAGCAACCCGCGAAATTCAGAGCCGCTATGACTTAAAAGACACCAAAACAACGGTGGAACTGGGCGAGGAAGCTATCACCATTAACACCGACAGCGACTTTACCTTAGATGCCGTCAACAGCTTGATTCAAACCAAAGCGATTAAGCGCAATCTGTCCTTAAAGATTTTTGACTATGGCAAGGTTGAAGCGGCGAGTGGTACGCGGGTGCGGCAAGAAGTGAAATTGAAAAAAGGAATTTCTCAAGAACTCGCCAAACAAATTTCTAAGCTGATTCGCGATGATTTCAGCAAAATTCAAGCATCCATTCAGGGCGATGCAGTGCGGGTTACCGCAAAATCTAAAGATGACTTGCAAGAGGTGATTCAGCGGTTAAAACAAGAAGATTATCCAACGCCCTTACAATTTACCAACTATCGCTAGCGGCAATTGCCACCTTAAAGGTTCGGTTTGGCGGCTATCGCTGATCCGAAATTCCGGCTAACTTCGTAATAGTAGGCGATCGCCGATTCAGCTTATTTCAATTTTCAGAAATAATTTGGATGAGATTTGCAGCTTCAAGCCGCCTACCAACCCATGATCGAGACTGGATAAAGAGGGATAAGGGCGTGCCAAAGTGGTTGTTGCCAACTTTAAGTGAAGTGATAGCGCTGAATGATCCGACCTGGACTGGGGTCACATCAGACGCAGCCAGCGATGTTAAGCCTACCTGCCAGCATTTAAGTAGCCGTGTGGTTTTACACCACCTTAGGGCTGAGCGCGAATGGTACGGGGCGATCGCGGCGCTCAACATTCTTTTACAACAGCATCTTACTGTTCCTAAAACTCCCGCCTACGCAGCCGCCCAAACCGTTGCCCAAACGTTCGACAGCAAGGGCGATCAGGCGATTTCTGGCATGATCTTATCGGGTCCTACTCCTGTTTTCAATCATCCTCAAATTGTCAAGCAGTTTGCAACCCGCACTCTAGCTGCCACTTCACTAGATTCGCCCCACTGGATGCCGTTCCAGTTGCTTCCAGCCGAATCGGGAACGCTTGCCAGTGAACAGCCGTTGCCCGTACTGCCGCTGTTACCCGGCGATCCGCTAGCGGCAGAATCGTTTTGCCTGGTGATGACTCCTTGGTTTAGTGTAGTCATGGTGTTGGGCGAAACCCTGACTCAGGAACCCGCCTTTTTGTTTTCGTTTGTTCCAGAAGTGGTGCAGCAAGCTTGGGAGGCAATTCGCCCTCGTATTTTGCTGATGACTTCTCACCAGGTCGATCGCCTCGATGAATGGGTGCATCAGTTTTCGCCTATTTCGCCAGACTATAAAACGGTGATGCAGTTCAGCCGTCTAATGTTGGAATTCTCCAACTCATCGGCAGACGAGCCGCCAGAGCCAACTCAAACCAAAGGTTTTGCTGGCTCGAATGAGGTTCAAAAAGTAGACGCGAATCAAAATTCTGCCCAGTCAAGATCTTTTGACCATCCAACAATTTCAGCCATCCAACCAGAATTAGAGGAGAAATATTTGGATGTGGAATTGGTGCAGGCGATCGCCCATGAAGTTCGCACCCCATTGACCACCATTCGCACTTTGACGCGATCGCTGCTCAAGCGCCTTGATTTGGCTCCCGATGTGCTGAAGCGACTGGGCATTATCGATCGCGAATGCAGCGAACAGATCGATCGATTTGGGCTAATCTTTCGGGCAATGGAGTTGGAAACGACCGCAACCCATTCGCCCCCAATGTCTTTGATTCGCACGTCTGTCGTGGATGTATTTCAACAAAGCATTCCCCGCTGGCAGCAACAGGCAAGTCAACGCCAAATGACCCTGGATATTGTGATCCCTGAAACCATGCCAGCCGTGGTTAGCGACCCGACCATGCTAGAACAGGTACTCACCAGTCTAATTGAGCGCTTCACCCGCAATTTGCCTTCGGGCAGCCACATTCAAATCGATGTAACTCTGGCGGGAGATCAGCTTAAACTCCAGTTGCAATCGCTGTTAGATGCGGTCAATCAAAGTAGCTGTAAGGGGTTATTTGGTGCATCGTTGCCCAGCCCTTCTCCTAAGTCAATTGGGCGGATGCTGATGTTTCAACCAGAGACAGGCAGCCTTAGCCTTACCTTGTCAGTTACAAAAAGTTTGTTTCAGGCGATCGGTGGCAAACTAACGGTCAAACAGCGCCCCAAAGCAGGCGAGATCATGACAGTGTATCTTCCTCTAGAAATGGAGCGATCGCCCTTGGAAAGCAGCAAAATTATTACGGTGTAGCCGATCGCTTCAAGCTTGGTTGAGTCATGGGAACCTTCTCTAAACCAGCCCGTCATAAAAAATGGAATGTCTACTAGAGTAAAGTTCCGTCCATGAATCACTCACTTCGGCTATCCTGGTCATCGGTGGAATCTACATCTACCCAGGTGCCAGTGCAAGCAGACAAACTCTCTAACTACGACCTAATTTTGCAGTGTCAAGCCAGTCAGTCTCCTGACAAGGTTGCCTTTGCAGAACTCATGCGGCGATATCAATCTCATGTCGAGCGGGTGCTTTATCATTTGGCTCCCGATTGGCAAGATCGGTCAGACTTGGCGCAGGAAGTTTGGATTCGAGTCTATCGTAATATTAAGCGACTGCAAGAACCGAGCAAGTTTCGGGGATGGCTGAGCCGCATTGCCACCAACTTGTTTTACGATGAGTTGCGTAAGCGTAAGCGCCATGCCACGCCGCTTTCTTTAGATGCACCCCGCTCGATGGAAGACGGAGAAATGAGTTGGGATGTGGCATCGGATGCCCCTGGACCGGAAGACGATTTAACGTCTCAAGAGTTCTATGACCAGTTGCGAACCGCGATCGCAGATTTGCCAGAAGCGTTTCGCACCACCATTGTGCTGCGTGAAATTCAAGGGCTGGCATACGAAGAAATTGCTGAAATCACGGGTGTTTCTCTCGGCACGGTCAAATCTAGAATTGCCAGGGCACGTCTCCGGCTGCAAACTCAACTGCAAGGTTATTTAGATGGCGAGTAGCGACGGCTTCACGCAACTATTTTTAACTGAAATGCCTCAGACAGCCCAGCCCATCTCAGCCCCATTCAAACCAGCAATCTCAATCTATTCCACGAAATTTGTTTTTCTACGCTAGATTCTCTATGCTTGAGTCAAGCATCGGGTGTACTCCTCACACATACAGTCTTGTTGAAATGACATTTAATTTTGACCCCCACAACTCTGAACCAATGCCGTCTTCGGCTGCGGATGCCAATTCTCCAGCGCGATCGCTCGATGCCGTGCAGCGCGATCGCTTTGAAATGCTGAGCGCTTACATGGATGGTGAAGTGACTGCGGATGAACGCCGCACGGTGGAAGAATGGCTAGCCAATGATCCCACAGTCCAAAAGCTCCATTCCCGGTTGCTCCGGCTAAGGCAAACCTTTCAGGCAATGCCCGTTCCGGTGACCTCTGAGAAAGCCGTTCAGCAAACGGTTGATGCGGTTTTAGCCCGCGTCGATCGCCGTCCTCGCTTTTCTGCAATTTGGGGCGGGCTTGCTCTTGCAGCCGTTGCCGTAGGGGCTGTTTCCTCTAGCTTATTGGGGGAGCGATCGCCATTCTTTCAAATGGCACAATCCTCGCGCGATGCGGCACAAACCCAAACTGCGGCTAAGCCCGAACCCTTATTGATTGCTTTGGATCAGCCTTTAATCGCCATCTCTAAAACCCCTGTTGCTGACCAAGCGGATAGCGAATCGGTTTCTCCACTCCCACAAAATTCCAATAATAACGTTCGTTAATTGCCGGGTGTTGTGAGACGGGTGATTGAAGCCGGAGATCGCGAGTCGTTGATAAAGGGATTCAGGCAGCGACACCTGTGTAACCATCGCCGGATAGCCCACAGGAAGCGGGTAAACTATTCCTAGCGCGATCGCCCGATAGAGTTCTATCAACCAGCGATCGCAAACACGGTAAGTAACGGCTCCAGGTTTGAGCGTTCCATCCACAAAAACTTTGATCATCGCTAGCCAACAAGGGCGATTGAGCGTTACTCTTGACGAAATCGTTTCTTGTGAATGGCACATATTGGCTTATGTTCGTGTGCTGGTTAGAGCCTTGGCTGCAAAAAAGCTGTTTTAATCCCCCTTTAAACCGTTCACTCGGTTTAATATCAAAGCGGGTTGCGGGTGGGTTGGCGATGGGGGGCGCGATCGCCCTCTTCCCAAACTTTGCAGCGATCGCACTGCAAGTGCAGGTGACCCCAACCAATCCTAAACTAGGGGATACGCTGCGAGTTATTGCCCAATACGACGACCTCAGCATCAATGCAACCCCTCAGGTATCGGTAGGCAAGCAAACCTATCAAATGTTCTTAAGCGGCTCCAACCAGTTTCGGGCATTGGTGCCTACTACGCCACTAGATAAACCGGGCACCTTCATTATTCGAGCAACTGGCGGCGGCGAAACGGCTGAAGTTACTGTCAAGCTGCGCGATCGCAAGTTTCCGACTCAATCTATTCGGATTTCAGGCGGCGGCAGTGATGGCACCGATCGCGAGTTCGATAGTGTAGATGCCTTCAAAAAACTTGTGACTCCCGAAAAGTTTTGGCGGGGTGCTTTTCGCCGCCCCAACCAAGGATCTGTCACCTCTGGCTATGGCATTCGTCGGTATTACAACGGAGTTTTTGCCAAAGACTATTACCATCGTGGCATTGATTATGCAGGTGCCTATGGGTCTCCGGTAGTGGCTCCTGCACCCGGACGAGTGGCGCTTGTAGGGCGCGTTGCTGAAGGATTTAAGCTCCACGGCAACACGGTTGGTATTGATCACGGGCAAGGGATCACCACTATTTATCTTCACCTCAGCCGCATTCATGTAAAGGAAGGAGATTTTGTGCGATCGGGGCAGGTGATTGGATCGGTAGGCGCAACGGGTGGAGTCACAGGACCTCATTTACATTGGGGATTATATGTGAATGGGTTGTCCGTCGATCCCTCGCCTTGGCGTGAGGTAGGATTTGAATAATTTTTTCTTTAAGGTTTCGATGAAAGTGGTCTACTGGGTGCAATCTAGGGCACCATTATTCAAGACTATTAAAACAGCGAATTACTAATTTAAGTCAGGAACGAGGTGTAGGAGGCTCTATGAGCATCGAAAAGATTGTTGAACAAGCTCTGCAAGACGGGTACCTAACCCCAGCAATGGAGGCAGAGGTGGGACGCATCTGTGATACCGCCTCGGAATTGTCGATTGAAGAGTATATGGCGTTAGATCGCTTGATGGGCGCGCTTTTGACGGGCGAAGTAGTGGCTGTTCCTCGAAAGCAGTTCATTAACGTGATGGAGGAACTGGTGTTAACCGAGGCGATCGCGCGGGTTGCCGAAATTGAAGCAACCAGCGATCGCACCCTAGATTTGGGAGACATCGCCGCTTATGGCTTAAACCGACTGCCGCCCCTTTATGCCACCACGGAAGAAGGCGCAAACTATCAACGACAGCGGGCAAAAGAGGAACTGCAAGCCTTAATTGCTCAGCAAGTTGGGGAAGCGATCGCCCGCAGCCTGGATCGTCCTGAATTCTTCCCAGAACGGCAGGTGATTGGTAAGAGTTCCGGTGACGAAATTCTCACCCAAGTCAGCGCCCTTCTCCAAGCCTATGCGCCCGGCTATGAACAACCGACTGGACCCGCGAATTAGGGACTAGGCGCTGGGGGGCTGGGAAGCTGGGAAGTAGACAGAGCAATAAGCCCCCCTAGCGCCTCACCGAGTAACAATCACGGTCGTACCCTTGCCGATGTGGGCGTAGAGCGCTTTCACATCTTCATTTCGCATCCGCAGACAGCCATGAGAAACCGCTTCGCCAATCAGTTCTTCCTGGTTAGTGCCATGAAAGCCAATTTCGCCTTCCTCATTTGACAAAAAGCCAATCCAGGCAGCCCCCAGAGGGTTATCGCTTCCGGGTGGAACGCTAATCCCGGTGATCGGATGCACCCAAGTAGGATTTTGCTCCATATCTAACACTTGAAAGGTGCCCGTTGGCGTTTCCCAACCCGGTTTGGCAACGGCGATCGCGTAACTATCCAATAGTTGATTGCCTTGATAAAGCTGAACTCGCCGTTCACTCAAATTCACCACAATCCGAGACTCTGTTTTTTCCTGAGCTTCAGATTTTGACTCTAAAGGTTGGATTGCGGTTGCATCGGTTTGAGGATCGGGTTCGCTGGAAGGTTGAATGGACTGCTTTAAGACAGCAAGCGACTGCTGCGATCGCTCCCTATCCGACAATAAAGCTTGAGAACTGCTAAGGTCAGAACGACCCGCCATTTGCCATTGAGTTATCGCCAGCACTCCTGCTGTTCCCAAACATAGCAGCATCATGCTGCGAGCGATCGAATCATCCTTCAATCTAACGGGCATAGTTTGAGTAAGGGCTAAAAGGGCAGAGATCAGAGGCAAAAAGGAAGTATCTTTGTACTTAGACCTTAAAACTTCTTTATCCCTCCTCGATTAAGAGTATCCCATCACTTTAGAAGACTCAATCACTCTTGAAAAAGATGGGTAGAGGTTGAAAATGAAATTTTTTTCTTTCTCTCCTTCTTTTTTCTTTTTTATTTAGATGGTTTATGGAAATCCTTTCGGTTACGCTCAATAATTTCAAATCGCATAGCGATCGCCACTTCACCTTTCAACCCGGCACCAATGCGATTTGTGGCGAAAATGGCGCAGGCAAAACCAGCATTTTAGAAGCGATCGCTTGGGTGTTGTTTGATTATTCCGGCGACTACAACAAAGAAGATCTGATCCGCAACGGAGCCGCGAGTGCCCAAGTGCGAGTGACCTTTGTCTCGACCCGCGATGGGCGCACCTACGAAGTTCATCGCTGCACCACTAAAAGCTACACTCTGTACGATCCCCAACTGAATGAGCGCCTGCCCTACAGCCGAATTAAAGAAGAAGTGTTGCCCTGGCTGCGGCAGCATTTGGGGGTTTCACCCGGCACCGATTTGAGCCAGCTTTTTTCTAGCACGATTGGTGTTCCGCAAGGCACCTTTACCGCAGATTTTTTGCTAACCAGGGAAAAGCGCAAACCGATTTTCGACAAAATTCTCAAGGTTGAAGAATATCAGCAGACCTATAAACAGCTTAACGATCTGGAAAAATATGCCAAAAACCAGGTGGAAATTTTGGAGCGATTGATCGCTCATTACGATGATGAGTTGCAGCAGTTAGAGGAATTGCAACAGAAACGGCTAGCGCAACAGACCGCGATCGCCCAGGCACAAGCGGAGTTACTGCAAGCAGAAACGCGACTGGCTAATTTGAAGCAAGAGCAGGAAACCCTGGCAGCCTTGGCAGCGCGATCGCAGCAGTTAGACACTCAGCTAGAGCAATTGGCAGGGCAACACCAAACTCAAACGGTGCAGTTGCAGCGATCGCAGAATGACCTTGCCCAGGCAGAAGCAGCCGTGGCAGTCTGTACTGCACAGCGAGAGGCATATCAGGCTTTTTTGGCAGCGGAGTCAGCCCAGAAAGATCTCGAACAACAACGCCAAGCCGAACAGAGACTCCAAAAGGAGCGGCGACAGCAGGAAGCTCAACTCAGCGATCGCCAAGCAGCCTTTGCCAAAGTCACCGTACAGCTTGCCCGTCTCGCCAATGCCCAACAAGAAATCCAACAGCTAGAACCGCTTGCCCTCCGCCAAATTGAGCTAGAAAAAACGCAGCAGCGAATCAATCAACACCTGCAAACCTGCCTCAGCCAGCGACAAACCCTCCAGCAACAGGAGAAACGGCTGGTGCAAACTCAAACCCGGCAAACCCAGCTTGCCAAAGAGATTAGCCGACTGCGAGCGTTGCAGCTATCGGTGGATGAAATTCCGATGCTGGAGCAACAGCAACAGCGCTTACAGCAACATCTCAGCCGAATTATCGCCGCCAGCCAGTTTGAAGCCGATTTGCAGCAATTATTCACTCAGTCCGAAGCAGCGGGCGATCGCTTTACGACCCAGGCACAACAGGCGATCGCGACCCTCAAAGACCTCCAGCAAAAAGCGCCACTCTGGGCATCTTCCCTAGAAAAAGTTCTCATCACGCTGCAAAGCGGCACGGATGGTCAGCAGCAGTTTACTAGCGCCCTGCAAACCATCCTGGATGATCTCGCAGAACAAACCGCCGCCAGCCAATTAGAACAGCAGTTGCAAACGATTCAAGCCTCCCTCCAAACGGCACGTCAGCACCAGGCGCAGGTCACGAACCTAGATCGGCTTTTGGCTAATCAGGCGGAGTTAAACCAAGAGCAGACAGAGTTGCAAACAAGCCTGGTTGCGCTACAAAATGACCTGAGCGCAGAACCCGAATTACGCCAGCAGCAGGCAGCTTTGGCGACAGAGTTAGAAACGCTGAATAATCCGAAAGGGCGCATTCAGCTACGGCAAGAAGAAGTGCAGCAATCAGCAACCGTCCAAACGCAAGCCGCCCAACTTCAAGCCGCCCTCAGCACCTTAGAAGGCGCGATCGCCCATACCAACACGCAACTTGCCGCCTTTGCCAATCTTTCAGAGCAGGTGCAAGCTCAGCAGACCCTTAAAGACACTCATCGCGCCGCCTACGAAAGCTACATGGCACAGCGCGAACTGGCAAACACCCGCAAACAGCGCCAGCAGCAAGTTGAGGAATCCGCCGCTGCGCTGCAACAATTGCAGCAGGTTAAACTGAGCGCCACCGAAGAACGCGATCGCCTCCAGCAAACCTTTGACCCAAACCATTTTCAAACCGTGCAGGCAGCCTATCAAACCGCGAATGATCAAAAAGTTGCGCTCAGTGCTCTGTTACCCGTGGAGCTAAAACTATTGGCAGAACTAGATCAGCAATTGAGCAAACTGGAAGCCGTCAGCCAAAAACGGGCGATCGCTCAAACCGCTTTAGACCAAAAAAAGAAAACCGAACGCTTCATCAAGTTCGCCCGCAAAGCCTACAAGGAGGCTGGACCGCGCATCACCGAGCGCTATATCTACAGTATTTCTCGTGAAGCCGATAAACTCCTGCGAGAATTGCTTAACCGTCCGAATGTCAGCCTGCAATGGACGCGGGACTACGAAATCGTGATTCAAGAAGGCGCACACCCTCGCCGCTTTGTGAACCTATCCGGCGGCGAACAAATGTGCGCTGCCCTTGCGGTGCGGCTGGCGTTGCTCAAAATCTTGGCAGACATCGACATCGCCTTTTTCGATGAACCCACCACCAACATGGATCGAATGCGCCGCGATCAACTTGCCGAAGCGATCGCCAACATCAAAACCTTCCGGCAACTGTTTGTCATCAGCCACGACGACACCTTTGAAAAAGTCACC
>JBGSWI010000147.1:0-18805 GCA_041752515.1 Leptolyngbyaceae cyanobacterium
ACAGGTGTCTTTGTTTTTCGGTCGCCACTGGGGATTTTCGACGAACTGACGACCACAATCCCGGCATTTGTAATTCTGTTTGCCACGTCGGGTTGTGCCATTTTTCATGATGTCGTCTGACTCACAGGTAGGACATAACAAGTAGGGTTTCATTGTCATCGTCTTGGGTTAGAGTCTGTCTTTATTGTAGTTTTCCTCTACCATTTACAAAATCGCACTACCACTTCTTTTTTTGGCTCATATTGGTTGCAAATTGGTCGCAACGGATCACAATCTGCACTCATCAAATCAGGTTTAATGCCCTTTTATACCCCTTTATGCGGATCGCTATTGAGAATGACTTAATTTTTCCGCCATCTTTTAAAATGGCGAAACCGCCCATTACAAGCGGTTTCAACCCATCGGAGCGGCGAGATTCGAACTCACGACCCCTACTACCCCAAAGTAGTGCGCTACCAAACTGCGCTACGCCCCGACAGTCTTACAAATATAGCACAAGTAGAAGACTCATCAAACCCAAATAGTAAGACAACATCAGGGGGATTTGCTTGATTTATGGCGTGCTGCCTTCTCTGATGATCTCTTTCGGGCAATCTAATGACTATTGGGAGGAGCAATGATCGTTTGCATGGGTGCTGGCGGATCATTTAGGGAAAGCATCAAGTGGGGAGTTGGAATGTGATGATCGGCGCGGGTGGGCGTAATTGCAGTCCCGATCGCAAAAAACTCAATCACATGAGAACTCCAAGAATATTGATGCTCTTGAATATTTGCCCCAATAATTCCCTCTGCTTTCAGGTGAGCGGCTTCAACCTGCATTCGCTCCATCGCCAATTCACGGGCATCGTAAAGCGCCTGGGTGAAGTTGGTCATTTCAACATTTTTGCCAATGTTTTTAAACCATTGCCCCAACCCTTGATAGGCGACGTGATAGACACAGTTCCCCATGACTAATCCCAAAGGACGATACCCCGCTCGTAATAACGTCCAAAAATCTTGTCCTGATAGGTCACTGGTGAAGGGCTTATTGGCAACTGTGCGGTAAGAGGGCGATCGCTCCCGTGCTTTTACTGCCGTGCCGATCGCCACAAATTCTGCCATGTTGGGTTCCCAGTCCATGTGTTTGGCACTCAGCCGCACCCCAACAATGCCATCCGCTCCCAGCGTTTCTGCTTCTTCTTGCATCCGGGTCATTGCCAACTCGCGCGCATGATACATGGCTTGAGACAAAACGGTCATTTCCATATTTTGGTTCACCCCTGCCCATTGAAAGCCAATGTGATACATGGAGCAACCCACGACTAAACCCAATGGCTCAAAGCCTGCTTCTTTGACCAGCAGAAACTCATTTACCGAGAGGTCACTGGTAAACAGGTGACTCTGCTTTCCGCCTCGCTGCATCATTGCCATCCGCTCGCGGGCGTGTTCTGGTAAATCAGTCGCGATCGCCGGATTTTTCTTCTGTGGGATTTGATTTGTCATAAAGCGATCCTCAATGATTGGTCAGGGGATAGAAAATGAGCGTTTTGCTGACCGGATTAACGACTGGCATTTCGTCTTCAACAATGGCAGTGCCAACCGCGACAAAGTGAGTCAAAACATCGCGAAAGTAACCTGTACTCCGAAAACTGCTGACTAGAATTGATAATCCTATCCAACCGCCTACGAGCAAACCTAGATGCGTAACGAAATAAGGTACGATTGCCACCGTACCAATTACCAAGGGATTGCCCGTCAATATCGCGATCGCCACTGCCAGAACGATCCCAAACCAAAACAGTTGGAATAAGCCAGCGACAAGCGATCGCGGCTGATAAACAATCACCTCTTCACTTATTTCAATCTGCATCCCCACGGCACCCTCCGCCCCCAAATGGTTGAGGTCTTGGGTTAATCGCAAAATGGCAAGTTCCCGCGCATCCTGAAAGCCCTGGGTTAACTGCACCATTTCTTGGTTGCGTCGTCCTTGCCCAAAGAGGTTGCTCCACAGCGTCGAATTCATTAATTGACGGGTCGTGCGATCGCTATGGACGTAATAAGAGCAAGCACCAAACACCAACCCTTTGGGAAAATATCCCGCTTGGCGCAACTGCCAAAACTCCTGACCGCTCAAATCACTGGTAAAGGGCTGCTGCGGCATCGGACGACCCGAAATCCGAATCGCCGTGCCGATCGCGGTAAACTCCACCATGCCAAACCCCCAGCCGCCGCGAGATTTTTTTAGCCGCACCCCAATCACCCCATGGGCACCCCACAGGGCAGCTTCGTGCGGTAATCGGCTAACGGCTAGCTCCCGTGCGGCAAGCTGCGCGTGGGTCAGAGCCTCCACTTCGCCCGTGCGGTTGCGGTAGCCCCAAAAGTTACGATAAAACCCAACTTGATAAAAACTTGTGCCCATGACCAGTCCCAACGGATCGCAACCTGCCTCCCGCAGGAGTAAGTACTCGTTGGTGCTGAGGTCGCTGGAGAAAAAAGATTTTCCAGATTGCCGACTAACCCGCTTCTGTTGGTTGAGCCGATGATGGGCGATCGCAAAGGGCGTTCCAGATTGCTGACTAACCGGTGTCGCCAGTGCGGTTTGATTGGCTGGCATAGGACGCGATCGCGCTTGAGTAGAAGATTGTGACTTAACGACTGCCAGTTTCGTTCGAGTTATCTGCCAGAGTTTCGCAAAAAGTCCCATTCTGTTTTAACCCACTAGGAATTTAGCCCACTACGAACCGAGTTAAAGCATCTCGCACTTCAGCATTTTGAACTGCCATCCGAGCGAGGGCTTCAGCAACTTGCCGACTCCATTCGGTGGTGGGCAGTTCGGTTGTTTTAATTTTGACTCCCCGCACCACCTTAATTGCTTTGGCTGACAACCCGCTGTATCGCTCTCGGCTCACTTGATAATGGTAATCGTCAAAACAGAGTGTCACGGCGTAGACTGCACCCAAACCAAACCAACGCCGCTGTACTTGGGTGTTGCGGGGTAAATCTTTTTCAAGCTTTTGAGCTAACAAGGTTAGCAAATCGCCTGATTCACGGAGATCTAAAGAGAGCGACGCTGCTAATACATCCACTTCCAAGGCTAGGTCAAAATCATCTGCCATAACGCGATCGCTCAATCAAATGCAACTTTCTAGGCATAGGATACCCATGAAAACTTTTACATTTCGGATGGTTAGCAGAATCTCGTAAATTTTCTTCAATCTTCTATCTCTTGCCCTATTCATTCATATTTTTATAAGTCGCCACGGCAGAAGGAGAAATCCGGTTGAGGTAGCGGAAAATCCAATATTTGAAAACGGTGTCTAAAATAACGGGGAATGTGGCGATGAATAGAAAATTAAAATCTCGACTAGGAGGCAATCCAAAATGCTTCGCGACTCCCTCCAAAAGCACTTCCCAGCCATGAGGAGAGTGAAAGCCAACGAAGGTGTCGGTAAACAAAATGATAATAAACGCTTTAGCGCTATCGCTGAGTCCATATATTGTTTCATCGATAAAGGATTTAAGCGTTTCTAGCCCTCTGCGATTGGTCAATAATACGATCGCAAATGCGACGGCAGAGAGTAAATCTGCAAACACGTTTTTGATCGCACGGGCACTTAGCTTAGAATAAATCTCTGCAATTTCCTCAGCTTTTTCTTGCAAAAGCGTGTCATCGCTTATTCGTTCTTGAAGCCGTTCTTGAGGTTGAGCAGCGCCCAAAAAGCGATCGAACTCTAATCGTTCTCTAAAAGTGTTAAATTCTCTCAGCGCTTCTGCTTCTAGGTCAACGTTAAGAAATATGCCTGCTTGATCGGGCTGCCAAACTCGATCCACCAGCGGACCCACAACAAAAGCTTTAGAAATTTGCTGGGTGAGCAGCGGCACAATAATTAATAGCAAGACTAATCGGATCGATATCAGGGTTTTTGCTTTAGAAAACCGAAAGGTTTGAACAACCTGGTCTTCAGAATTTGGATCTAAGTCTCGTTTGATTCGATTCAGTGTTCCTAAAATTGAGCGGGGTAGCACACCTGTTTTATCTAGAATGCCGCCATCGTCGATCGCGTTATGAACAAGATTGCCTGTATTTTGATCGATCGCAGTTCCCTTCCGAGTCGATTGCATGATGGTGTGGGGTTGGGCAAGCGGAACTAAGGCGGTTGAACTGGTTGACGGTGGTTTATAGCGATCGAGAATCTGATCAATAAACGCTAATTTTTCTAATACGATCGCAGCCTGTTCTTGGGTGCTGATGTAAGAACTGCGGCGATTGTAAAGCGTAGAGTTAGTAGAATCTACAATAATGCGGCTCGCTCTAAATTCTGTGAGGCGAATCTCTGCAAACTTTAGATATTTATTCAGTTCGGATTGAAAATAAATTAGTACGTTTTCACTGTGCTGGGGGGATTGTTTGGAAATTTTTCCGCGATCGAAGTGTTGGTCTTCGATCGCTTTAATCATCAAGGCGGCTTCATATGCCTGTTCAAGCGCTCTTTCTGGGGTTTGCAAAAGCCATTGGTTAGCCCCGCGTAAATATCGACTGACCGATGTTAGAAAAGATGATCTCATGATGGGAACAGGTCACCGTTTATATATTTTTTTAGACAGGTCATTAAAGTTAAGGTATGAGAGATTCTAGCAAAATCATCTGAAAGCTATTGGTTAAACACGAACGAATCTGGATTGCAGGGGCAACGCGGAGCGGCAAAACGAGCCATCTGATCCGCCAGTTTTGCCAATGGGCTGCCCAAGCTGCCCAAACTGGCGTGAATGGGTCTGATGCTTACCCGCTAACAACTCCGCCAATAAGCTCGTCACAAGTGGGGCAAGCACCTTCTAGCTTACTGCCGTCTACAGGACTGTCGGGAGTTTTGGTCTTTGCGGCAATTGGCGATAATCGAATTGATCTGGTCGATCGCCTGGTTGCTGCGGCTCAAAATTATTCTTTTTATTCCACAACTCCCTTGGGGTTTTTTCAAGACGAAGTGACGCTGTTTTGGCCATTGCTGATTCAACAGCTTGATTTAAAGGCGCAGTTTCCCTTGCGGCTGAATCCAGAAAATGAACAAGAGCTTGCCGCTCGACTGTGGCAACCGGAGATTGATCGAGTGATTGGGGCGCAAGCGGGCGTGAATGAGGCGCGCTTAGTCAGAAAAATTTTGGATCTGCTGCAACTTGGCGGACTGGCTGGCATTCCAATTGAGGATATGCCGATTCTGTTGCAGCAAGGATTGGGAGAGCAAAATGGCGACTTGCCGATTCCCTTTGAAACCGTTGGCATGATGTTGCAGCAATGGCAGCAGTGGTGTCTGGAGCGGGGTCTATTGACTTATGGAATCACGGCAGGGCTGTATTGGCAGTATTTGCTGGAGAACCCTACCTATGAATCGCATTTGGTGCAGCGTTATCCACTCATTTTGGCGGATGACGTGGATGAGTATCCGGCGATCGCTCGGCATTTGTTTGAAAAATTGCTCAATGCTGGAGCTTCTGCCGCCTTTACCTTTAACCCCGATGGAGCGGTGCGTTTGGGTTTGGGAGCCGATCCGACCTATTTGGCAGAACTTGCCCAGCGGTGCGAAGTGGTGCATCTCAGCGATCGCCCTACTCCAAGCTTATTAGACGATCTCGGCGAAGCGCTGGTCGAGTTCGCGATTAATCCGATGATATTTTTGGCATTGCCAGAGTCGATTCAAGCCATTCAAACCGTGTCGCGATCAGATTTATTACGACAAACAGCGGAGACGATTATTGCCGCTGTTCAATCTCGGCAAGTGGAACCCAGAAACATTGCGGTGATTAGCCCTGGTTTGGATGCGATCGCCCGCTATGCCCTGATCGACATTTTGACCAAACACCAGATTCCCGTTGAATCGCTCAACGATCAGCGCCCCCTGATTAGCTTTGCGATCGTTCGCGCATTGTTGACGTTGCTGGCGCTGGTTTATCCTGGTTTGGGTCGCTTGGTGGATCGCGATGCGATCGCTGAAATGCTGGTTGTGCTAGACGGGGGGCGATCGATGGATCGATCAGTTGCCTCTAATCCACAGGCTCTTTTTGCCATTGATCCCGTTCGGGCTGGCTTACTTGCCGACTACTGCTTTGCGCCCCATCCCGATCGTCCCCGGTTGTTACCCGTCACCACCTTTCCTCGCTGGGATCGATTGGGCTATCAAACCTCAGAGGCTTACCAGGCAGTGATTCAATGGATCGAAATTCAGCAATCTCAACTTGAGCAACGCCTGATCCCGAATGCCGTTTCGTTGCTCGATCGCGCTATTCAGCATTTTCTATCCGGCGGCAGTTCTTTAGCCTTTGATCAGCTATCTGCCCTGCGTCAATTGCTCGAAACAGCCCAGCATTATTGGGAAGTCTCCGACCGATTGCGCCGGAGCACTATTATCCCAAGCGATCGCGGCACGACTCGCCCAGAAGCTCCGGCGGCAGCAACCATCAGCCAATTTATTCAGCTTCTACGCAATAGTGCCGTCACCGCCAATCCCTATCCGGTGCGTCCGCTGGGGGCAGCCAGTAATGCCGTCACTCTGGCTACGGTCTTTCAGTATCGCTCTAGCCGCCGTGTCCATCGCTGGCAGTTCTGGTTTGATGCGGCTTCTCCTCGCTGGCTGAGCGGCGTGGATGCCTTGTTCGCGGCTCCGTTATTTTTGCAAAATTGGTCGGGCGGTCTATGGACTACTGCGGATGCGATGGATGCCAACGAACAACGCCTGCGTCGAATTTTGCTCGATTTGCAGGCACGCACTGAGGAACGGATTTATCTCTGCCACAGCGATTTGGCAACCAACGGTCAAGAACAAACAGGCACGTTGCTCACGCTGGTCAATGCGGCGACTCCAATCACAAGGGTATGAAGCGAATAAAATCCGACAAATGGCGCATAGGTTTGCGTTAAGGCGTAATGAAGAATCGACCATTTTTGCTTACAGTTAAAAACAAACGCTGTAAAGCATCCCGTCGCATCAAGTAGGATTTGGCACTTTTCAAATAGCGTAGGTTAACTTAATTACCCAGTGGATATCGTGACTGAATTAATAGAATTTTATCAAGGGTGAATGATTGAAGTGGTTGCGACAGAGGCGGGCTTCCAGGTGCTTTGTCGATCGCCTCTGGGTGAAAAATTGGCTGATCCGACCGGGTATCAAAATCATCAACTTGCCATGGCTAAGGCAATGCAGCTAATTGATCAATTTTTTGCCTGTCAATCGTTGCGCCAAGTGTTGCGAGAGGTTTATGAAGCAGAGAAAATCAGTTTTGAAGCGTGGCAACAGCTTGGGCGATCGCTTGATTTTGCTTCTCGTCATCAGTTTATGCAGTCGCCTTCCTAACCAAAATGACGGTGCAATCACAATTTCGGGCGATCGCTTCTGGAATATTGCCCTGAATTGCCTGCTGCAACAGCCCTTCCCGACTGGCACCTAACACGATCACATCACACTGATTATTTTGCGCCATGTCTACCACCGCTTCTACTACTGACCGGGCGCAAACAGACGTAATCACCACGGATGCTTGAACGTGCTGCTGGAGAAAGGTCGCGCTTTTTTCTAGTAGGTCAACATCGTCGCTCTGGTCGCCCGGAGCAGAAACATGGCACAGGAAAATTTCTGGCTCTTGGCTCAACGAAACTAAGGCGGGTAGCAGCGTGACGGCATATTCTGCGTTGGGTCCTCCACCAATCGGCACCAGCCATCGCTTTAGCCGGGTTAGTCGCAGCGGCGGGTTAGCCGAGGGGGGTTCCAATGGATCGGAGTAGGCATTAGAGCCAATTAATGCCTCGCCCATTTTGACTAGCACCACATCGCAATCTGCTTGTTGGATGGCAGTATCGACGGTATCGCCAAAAATTCGTCCCGGTGTAGAGGTACTGCCTTTCCAGCCCATCAGCAAAAGGTCAATATGGCGTTCTTTAACGGTTTCTAAAACGGCTTCGGCAATGGTGTGAGTGGCTCGAATTTGAGTATGCACGGGAATACTCCAGATATTTCCTTGATGAACGGCACGTTTAAGAATGCGACGGCTGAGGGTGGTGTTAACGGCAGTTTCGGAGGGAGAACTGTGACGCGGCACGGCGATTACTTGCAGGCATTCGACTTCATAGTTGCGATCGCGGGCAATCACCAACGCCAGCTTCATCAACCCGTTCATGGTTTGAGGATTGCTCAGCGGCACCAGCAAACGCCCCTGACCCAAAGCCGGCGATCGCGTTTGATAGACCACATAGGACGGTTCTGGCTGAGGACCGACTCGCTCCGAGCCACCCCGCAATTTTTCTGACTCCACCCGCAAAATGTCGCTTCGGGTAATAATGCCCACGAGTTTGCGATGAGAAACCACCGGCAGCCGAGACAGCTTGTAGCTTGACAGGAGATGAAGCACTTGGCTTAGAGCATCCTCCGGACTGACCGTAATGGGTTGTGGGGTCATGATGTCTTTCAGAACTACACGGTCAGGGAATCGCAGATGAGTCATCTTATCTAAATCGGTTTGCGTCACAATTCCCACCAATCGCCCCTGACTGACGACCGGAAATCCCCGATGGTGAGATTTGGCGAAGGCTTCAACGACTTCTACCAGCGCCATTTCACTCGGCAGCGTTTCTACTTTTTTTTGCATTACTTCAGCCGCTGTTAGAGTTGCCCATAAGCCGTCACTAATTTCTCCGGTGATGAGATGAATCCCTTTTAGCTCTAATAAATGGCTGTAGAGAGAACCCGGAGCTAGCCACTCGGCAGTCAAATAAGAGGTGACCGAACAGATCATCAGCGGCAAGATCAAGTTGTAGTTCAAGGTGGTTTCAAACACAATCACGATCGCCGTAATGGGCACCTTTGCTACTGCCCCAAAAAAACCGCCCATGCCAGTTAAGGCATAAATGATTGGCTCAGCGCCTAACGCTGTTCCGGCAACCAGCCCCACCAACTGCCCCAAAGCCGCCCCTAGTACCAAGCTAGGGATAAATAAGCCTCCGGGGGCTTCGGCACTGCACGCCAAAATCGACAGCACAAACTGCACAACAAAGGCGCTGGCAGTGATGCGCCAATCGGCGGTGCCCATGGTTAAAAACCCTTGGAGGGTCGTGGTGTCTCGAAAAGCGGGAGGCAACAGCGCGATCGCGCATCCAGAGATCAATCCTGCCAAGCCAATCTTCAAAGATAAACTGAATCGCAAATAGCGGCGGCTAAATTTCAAGCTTTCCACAATACTGCGGTTAAAGGCGGCGGCAAAAATGCCCGTCAATAGACCCAGCGCCAGGAAAAAAGGAATTTCTTCAGGTGAAAAACTGGTCTGATTCAGCGTAGACTGCCCGACTAGAGTAAAGCTAGGTCCTGACAACACCCTAGACACTAGGCCTCCCGTAAAGGAAGCCAGAATTGCCGTTCCCAACGTCACGCTGGAAACATCGTGCAGCAACTCTTCAATGACGAACAACACTCCCGCGATCGGCGCGTCAAACCCCGCTGCCAAACCCGCCGCCGCCCCCGCCGCAATCAGTTGCCGCTGATGATCGGGTGAACCCGGCGACCAGCGGCTTAGCTGGGCTGCCAATGCTGCCCCAATTTGCACGGTTGGACCCTGCCGACCCAGCACTAACCCAGAACTTAACGCCAACATTGTGCTGAGCAGTTTGACGATCGCCACCCGCAAATTTAACGCGATCGGCACATAGGCGAGGGCTGCTTTAACTTGAGGAATACCGCTGCCGGTTGCCTCTGGTGCTAAGCGCTCAATCAACCAGCCAGAGAGCATCCCTCCCAGCAACCCTACGGTGGGTAGTAATACCCAGGCAGGTAATGACAACGATTCTCGCACTCGCCAACTTCCCAGCCAGATCACTCCTTGCTTGAGTAATACTGCTGATGATGCCGCGACTAAACCAATTAAAACCGCTTCCAAAATTGCGAGCCGCTTTGGTTTCAACAATTGGCGGAAGGGATGAAAAGCATTAGAAGGCAACATAAGTTATTGAGAAACTATAACCAACCACTTTAGGAGGATTGGAAAAAGAAAAATCCTCGATGCTTCCTTTGATTCCTGTAAACAAGATTAAACGAGTCAGAAAAGCAGCTTAAAAGGGAAAAGAGAACCCTTGTTGGATCAAATGATTGATGGATAAAAACAGGAATGAGGCAGCACTTATTCAATCTGATAATACGTTAGGGGGTGCGCGATCGCGGTTAGATGAAACTCTAAAATATGTTCAAGCCTAAGAAATCTGTTGGATTCGCCTTATCGTATGACTTTAATAGTTTTGAGTGCCGAATACTACCGAATTATTTCTTTTGATTAGGCTCCTTTCGGCAAGAAGATTCTATTTCAAACCCATAAATCCTATTTAGAAACGATAAATTTGAGAAATCGGTAAGGTTTCTACAAGCAAAAAACATGGTATCAATATAGTATGATGACGCAAGTTACTCAGAGCGAATGTAATTAGATTTAGGATGTACGTTTTGAGTGCCTGCTAATGTCACATTTGCCTAATAATTAAGACTCTTTTGCAGTATTTTAATGATTAAGAAGAAGAAAGCTGAGCCACTAACGGGTGAACCCCTGCTCAAAAAAGTTAGAGAACTAGAAACTTTTACCAAAGAAGCAAAGGCAAAAGAATGCGGATATTACACCATCACAAAAAATGGTGTAGAGCGTGTCAACATGATGAAATTTCTCAATGCTCTGATTGATGCAGAGGGGATTGAGCTAGATGGCAAGATGGGTTCAAATGGACGGGGCGGCAGAAACGCGAGCTATCGAATTAGCGTTCAATCCAACGGGAATTTGTTGATTGGTGCTGCCTACACCAAACAAATGGATCTTAAACCAGGAGATGAGTTTGAAATTTCGTTGGGGCGTAAACACATTCAGTTGAAACAACTTGACTCCTCTGAAGAAGATTAAAGGCATTATTTCGATAATTAACGAAAGGACTGATAGGCTGCTTTTTTGGGTTTGCAGGCAATTTGCGTTAGCTTGGAAAAGAGAATAGGCGAGAGAGTCTTTTCGAGGGTGGGCTAAATGTTTATCGAGTTAGGTCGTTATCATTATGGAAACAGTTGACTGGACGATAGTTATTCCGGCGGGGCTTGCGATCGCAATCTTTTTAGGCGGTATGTCAATGATGTTTACTGGCATCTGGACTAGCCGAAACCGCTGAGGCTAATAATTTGGAGGCTAATCAGTTAGGCAGATTGCTCTGAAGCCGCCAAACAGATGGCTTCAGCAAGGGCGGCAGGGGTTTGAACATCGGCAGCTACTTCTAATCGGTAGGGCTTTAAGATATTTTGAGTGATTGCAACCCTATAAGCCAACTGAATTCGATCCTGTTCGAGCAATCCGATGATTTGCCGTGGGTTCTCTCGGTCTACCACGGGCACCTGTCTTAAGCCCCGTGTTGCCATGCGTGATTGAACGTCGGCAATGGGTTCATCTTCATAGGCGCACAATACTTCTTTGGTGCAAATATCCCACAGTGTACCTAGATGTTGAGCCGGAAATTCTTGCTTTTGGGTCTCTGGGGTGATGGGCTGCCGCTGTGCGATCGCCTGGTTAATATCTTGAAGCGTCACAATTCCAACTAGCTGTTCTTGCTCATTCACAATCAGCGCACTAGGAGCTTGATGTTGTATTAGTGCCAAGCCGCCCTCCAAAATCAATACCGTGCTAGAAAGCAGAAAATAGTCTCGACGCATTGCCTGCCCTACTTTCAGATGTCGCATGATTTCTAATCGCTGATCGGACTCTTTTTCTAGGGCTGGTTCAACGGTTGGAAGTTTGCTAGTCATTGGTTTTAGCCACTCCACTAGCCAAACACTCAACCCCACCGCCGCCATCAATGGCAAAATGATCCGATAGTCACGGGTCAATTCAAACAGCAACAAAATTGCGGTCAGGGGTGCCCGCACACTTGCCGCTAACACCGCCGCCATGCCCACCATGGCATAGGCAGGCGGAGCGGCAATGTTGGCTGAAATAATTAGGGGAAATAAGGCTAGGGTTTTCCCGTAAGCGGCTCCTAAAGAAGCACCTAAAAACATGGCAGGTGCAAACAGTCCGCCGACAAAGCCGCTGCCTAAACTCAGCGCGGTCATCAGCAACTTAGCGAGCAGCAGCGACATGAGTAAGGGTAAGGAAAACTGAACATCTCGCAGCATCGCTTCGATCGTCTCATAGCCGATGCCCAAAACTTGAGGAAAAGCCAATGCGACAGCCCCAAGGCAGATTCCCCCGATCACCGGGCGCACCATTGGGGGAATTTTTTCCATGCTGCGAAGACCTGCAATTTTTCCTTGAAAAAACTGCTGGGAAAGCTGAATTGCTTGGGTGTAGGCGATCGAAACCAAACTGGCAAGTAGTCCTAACCCTAAATAAAGGGGCAGTTCTAAAGGGCTACGAACTTCGTAGCTCGGCAATGTAAAAGCCGGTTGCCCCCCTAAGCCAATCTGTGAAACTAATGCAGCCACTACGGCAGAAAGTAGCACGACGCTAACGGACGAGGTGGCAAAAGTGGTGCCCAAAACGACTTCTAACGCAAAGAAAACGCCTGCGATCGGGGCATTGAATCCGGCGGCAAACCCAGCAGCGGCTCCGGCACCGAGTAGTAAACGCTGGCGCTCCTGCGAAACTTTCAAAACTTTTCCAAGAAAGACTCCGACATTGCTGCCAATTTCGACACTGGGTCCTTCTGGTCCTAAAGATGCGCCAGTTCCCAACGACACCGCCGCCGCGATCGCCTTAATCGTGCCCTTAGCCGCAGAAGCATTTGCCGCGTTTTGTGGCGATGAAACCAGCGAAGATAGAGTCGGACCAAAATCTTGCCATTGCCAACGCAGCAACCCAACGATTGAGCCACCCACAATAGGAACTAATGCTAAAGTCCAAGCGCCCCAACTAGACACAGCTCCCATAAAATTTTCTAGCAGTAGAGCGTGAATCTGCTGAATTAAATAGTGAAGACTAACGACTGCGATGCCCGTGCCACCTCCAATCAGCAACGCGAAAAACAGCACATATGTTTCAAGGGAGGAGTGCAAACGAGGGGTGGGGGGAGCCGTGGAAAGCAACGGTTTTGCGAGGGGACTGGGTATCATTAATGGCAAAATTGAAGCTTAGTTTAACTTTTATGTCTACTTATCATTTTGAGCTATTTTGCTCAAACCCAACACGGTTTCACACTCTTCTGAAAGAGATTTACCTTTGGGTTGAGCCGTTTGTTCGGTGAACGGTATATCTCCTAGTTCAACGCTACGGGTTGGCAAAGCCAGTCCGAAGGACTTACAAAACTCAAAACTCAAAACTCAAAACTCAAAACGGTATGACTTCTCTATCCTTTCTAACAGGTATGCTTTTTAAAATTAAATTCTTTGGCAATTCATGGCTCCCAAAAATATGAGTGCTTTCCGAGTTGGGGTGGCAGGTCCGGTTGGGTCAGGCAAAACGGCGTTGGTGGATGCGCTGTGTAAGGCATTGCGCGATCGCTACAGTCTTGCGGTGGTGACGAATGATATTTACACCCAAGAAGATGCTCAATATTTGGTGCGGAGTCAGGCATTGAGCCGCGATCGCATTCTAGGTGTAGAAACGGGCGGATGTCCTCATACGGCGCTTCGAGAAGATGCCTCCATGAATCTGGCTGCGATCGAAGACCTAGAACAGCGCTTTCTAGATTTAGATCTCATATTTGTGGAAAGTGGCGGCGACAATTTGGCGGCGACCTTCAGCCCAGAGTTAGTAGACTTGACTCTTTATGTGATTGATGTGGCAGGGGGCGACAAAATTCCCCGCAAAGGGGGACCGGGCATTACCAAGTCAGATTTGTTAGTGATTAATAAAATCGACCTAGCCCCCTATGTGGGCGCAGATCTAAATGCAATGGAACAGGATGCCAAAAAAATGCGCGGGAATAAACCGTTTGTGTTTACGAACCTTAAAACATTGACTGGACTCCCCGCGATCGTGGAATTTGTTCAGTTCCAAGCAAACTTCGCTATTCACGTTTAACCCAGGTCATCCCAAAGTGATTTTGTATATTGAAACACAATGTTCCCTGTGGTTTAAATTCTAGTATCTCAGGGTTATTACTGGGTTGACCATAAGCTCAGTTTCGTATCGCTTGGGGAGTGAATTGACCTCATGACAGGACCATTTGGGCGGCGTGAGTTTATTATTTTAGGGTCTACAGTGGCAGGCAGCATTTTGCTGAAAGCCTGTGCCAGCGATACGCCTACTGCTAACACCAATGCTTCGCCCACCGCATCGGGCGACACCATTAAAGTGGGAATTCTCCACTCGCTGAGCGGCACGATGGCGATCAGCGAAAAAAGTGTGGTAGACGCTGAGCAGTTGGCAATTGAAGAAATCAACAACGCGGGTGGCGTGTTGGGTAAGAAGATTGAGGCGATCGTGGAAGATGGTGCGTCAGATTGGCCCACGTTTAACGAAAAAGCCAAAAAGCTGATCGACCAAGATAAAGTAGTGACGGTTTTTGGCTGCTGGACTTCTTCTAGCCGCAAAGCGGTTCTGCCCACGTTTGAGTCCAAAAATCATATGCTCTGGTATCCTGTGCAATATGAGGGGCAAGAATGTTCCAAAAATGTTTTTTACACGGGTGCGGCTCCAAATCAGCAAATTGAGCCATCAGTCACTTGGCTACTGGAAAAATACAAAGGCAAACCCTTTTTCTTGGTGGGTTCCGATTATGTTTTTCCACGAACAGCCAACACGATTATTAAGGCACAACTGGAAGCCAAAGGTGGCAAGGTTGTGGGCGAAGATTATATTCCTCTGGGCGGTACGGAAGTTACCCCGATTATCTCCAAAATTAAGGCGGCGCTCCCGGATGGCGGCGTGATTTACAACAGCTTGAATGGTGACAGCAACGTGGCATTTTTCAAACAAATGCAAGGGGCTGGAATGGGACCGGATCAATATCCTTCCATGTCGGTGTCGATTGCGGAAGAAGAAGTGAAGGCGATCGGCGTGGAGTATCTGAAAGGTCACTATGCTTCCTGGAACTATTTTCAAACAGTAGACACTCCCGAAAGCAAGGCATTTGTGGAAGCGTTTAAGAAAAAGTATGGGGATGATCGCGTGGTCAATGACCCCATGGAAGCCGCTTACACGATGGTGTATTTGTGGAAGCAAGCGGTTGAAAAGGCGCAGACAGCCGATGACCTAGACAAAGTTCGAGCAGCGGCAATGGGGCAAACCTTTGCGGCACCGGGCGGCAATTACACTCTGGAAAATAATCACCATTTATCTAAAGTGGTTCGGATTGGTCAAGTCCGCGACGATGGGCTGTTTGATATTGTGTATGACACTAAAACGGTTGTTAAACCGATTCCCTGGAATCAGTTTGTGAAAGATACCAAAGGCTTTTCTTGCAACTGGGCTGACCCTGCGAAAGGCGGTAAGTTCAAAGTCACTTGATATCGATCGCATCTGAGCGATCGCGCTTTATTGCAGAAGGTAAGGTAGGGCAGTCTGCCTACGCTGGCTTACTTTTTGGTTTTTCCTCTACAACTTGTTTTGAAGTGTAAGCTACAGACTTTCCTTTCCTTCAGAACGAGAATTGCCTAACAATACCCTTGGGAGAAGACCTTGACCCAGCTTCTTGAATCCATTTTTGGTGGGCTAAGCATTGGCTCAGTTTTGTTATTAGCCGCTTTGGGGCTAGCGATCGTGTTTGGTCTTATGGGCGTAATCAACATGGCTCATGGTGAGTTTATGATGATTGGCGCATACACCACGTTTGTGGTTCAAAATATTTTCAAAAAAACCCCTCTGTCTGAGGCGTATATCTTTTTTGCGCTGATTGCGGCTTTCATGGTCACCGCGATGTTGGGCTTAGTATTGGAGCGGACGGTGGTTCGCTATCTCTACGGCAGACCGTTGGAAACTTTGCTGGCGACCTGGGGCGTAAGTTTAATCTTGCAGCAATTTGTGCGGAGCGTCAGTTGGCAATTTATTGCAGGACTGACTGTTTTTACGGCGCTGTTTGTGGGGGCGCTGTGGGTCGCCTCGCAGCGTTCAGATTTTGAGCGGATTCGGGGCTGGGTGATTGCGCTGATGTTGCCTTTGTCTGGGGCGATCGCGCTCCTCTTCTCCAATCTTTTAGGCGGCATATTTAAGCTGGCAGTCACTAAGCCCTGGTTTGGGACGCAAGGCGTAGATGTTACGGCTCCGAAATGGTTACGCGGCGGGTTTGCGATGGGTGCCTACCAATTGCCTTACACTCGTTTATTCATCATTGTTCTAACGGCTCTGTGTGTGTTTGCTATCTATTGGTTTTTGAACCAAACTCCTTGGGGGCTGCGGATTCGCTCGGTTACCCAAAACCGCACTATGAGTGCTTGTTTGGGAATCCCTACCAAAACCGTTGACGCTCTAACCTTTGCCTTGGGTTCCGGCTTAGCAGGAATCGCTGGAGTAGCCGTAAGTTTGCTAGGGTCAGTCAGTTCTAATACGGGGCAGTCCTACATTGTGGATGCATTTATGGTGGTCGTGGTCGGCGGGGTGGGGAAGTTGGCTGGCACGATCATTGCCGCAAGTGCGATCGGCACGATCAGCTACATGGTGGGTTCCAATGCGCTGGGTCCGCTGTTTGGCTTTAGTCCTGCGTTGATGGCATTATTGGAGTTTTTTGCCACTGCCAGTATGGCGAAAGTGTTTGTGTTTGCGTTGATTGTGATTTTCCTTCAGTTCAAACCTGCTGGTTTGTTCCCGCCAAAAGGTCGAACAGTGGATGCTTAGGAGGCTGACATGACGGTAGAAACGGTCGATAGCGTTGGGGGCGCTTTGCCTAATCTCAACACGCGACATCGAAAAAAAGCGTTCGTGCGGGAAGCCGCGATCGCCCTGGGGGTGGCACTGGTGCTGATGTTCATCATTCCTGCCATGCTGACGGGTTTTGGTCAAGGCATCCGGGTGAATCAACTGGGTCGCTTTTTGGCACTGGCGATCGCGGCTCTCGGCATTGACCTAATTTGGGGCTTCACCGGATTGCTTAGTTTGGGGCATGGCATCTTCTTCGCCTTAGGTGGATACGCCCTCGCAATGCATCTTCAACTGCAAGACGGGCAGATTCCTGAGTTTTTCTCGCTCTATGGCGTATCAGAGCTACCCGGCTTTTGGCAGCCCTTCCGTTCCTTACCTTTTACGTTGATTGCGGTCGTTGTGATTCCGGCAATAGTCGCCGCTGCGATCGGCTATTTGGTGTTTCGCAATCGCATTCGCGGCGTGTATTTTTCCATCCTTACCCAAGCCGCCCTGATCGTATTCTTCAACTTTTTCAACGGTCAGCAAAAGCTGATCAACGGCACCAATGGTCTAAAAACCGATACTTCCACCTTTTTGGGGCTTCAAGTCAGCGATCCGCGCATCCAAACCACCTTCTATGGATTCAGCATTTTGTTTCTGCTAGGCGGATACTTTTTGTGCCGTTGGCTCACCAGCGGGCGCATGGGGCAAGTTTTGGTCGCCATCCGCGATGATGAACCTAGAGTGCGCTTCTCTGGATACAATCCCACTGGGTATAAGGTCTTTGTGTTTGCCGTTTCAGCCGCTCTAGCCGGAATTGCTGGAGCGCTCTACACCGTGCAGTCGGGCATCATCACGCCCAAAGCGATGGATGTCGCCTTTTCGATTGAAATGGTGATTTGGGTTGCCTTGGGTGGGCGAGGAACCCTGGTGGGAGCTATTTTGGGAACCCTAATTGTCAACTTTGCCCGGACTTTGCTCAGCGAAAAGTTTCCTGAGTTTTGGCTGTTTTTCCAGGGTGCGTTGTTCCTGATTGTAGTCACAGTGCTGCCCATGGGAATTTTGGGCTGGCTTCGTACTGATGGGATGAACGCGCTGCGATCGCGGTCTGGTCGCAAAAAATTGATTACTTACCCAAGTCTTGAAACAGACCCGGAGGTGGACTATGAACGAAAAAATCTTGGAGATTCAGAATCTGACGGTTAAATTTGGTGGCTTTACCGCCATCAACAACCTCAATTTCAATCTAAACAAAGGGGAACTGCGCGTTGTCATTGGACCCAACGGAGCGGGAAAAACTACCTTTATGGATGTGATTACGGGCAAAACCAAACCCACCGAAGGACAGGTGTTTTTTAAAGGCAAAAATCTGCGCCCTTATGCAGAATATCAAATCGCTCGGATGGGGATTGGGCGCAAGTTCCAAACTCCGCGCATTTACCAAAAGCTGACTCCCCGCGAGAATTTGGAACTCTCCTGTGCCCGCAAAAAAAATGTCTGGGCATCGCTTACGGCGAGTTCCTCAAGCACTGAACGGCGAACGGTGGTCGAGCTTTTAGAAACCATTGGGCTAGCAGCTAAAGCTGACACTCCCGCTGAATTACTCTCTCACGGCGAGAAGCAGCGGCTAGAAATTGGGATGTTGGTTGCCCAATCTCCCGATTTGCTGCTGGTCGATGAACCCGTCGCCGGACTCACCGACGAGGAAACTGAAAAAGTGGGAGACTTGCTGCTAGCACTTGCGGAGAGCCACTCCATTATGGTGATCGAACACGATATGGAATTTGTCCGGCAAATTGCTCGCCAAGTCACCGTTCTTCACCAGGGTTCTGTTCTCTGTGAAGGCACCATGGATCAAGTGCAAAATAATCCAAAAGTGATCGAAGTCTACCTAGGCAGCGAAGAAGCCCACGCTGCCTAGTTATTAGGAATGAACTATGACACAAACCTATAACTCAACCTTGGAATCCTCTGGCGCGAATGCCCACCCGATGTTGGAGATTAATAAGCTGAATGTTTACTACGGTGAAAGCCATATTTTACGAAATGTGGACAT
>JBGSWI010000148.1:0-14415 GCA_041752515.1 Leptolyngbyaceae cyanobacterium
TTTTCTTATTCCAGTCGATCCTAAGTCGGGTTGGGAGATCGTGGGAACGGGCGACTTCACCCAAGATGGCAAAACCGACATCCTCTGGCGCAATAGTTTAGATGGGCAAAATGTCGTGTGGGAAATGGATGGCACGACCTATCAGAAAACCACTCTTCTCCCTAGCGTCTCTGCGAGTTCAGGTTGGAAGATTACCGGGGTGAGCGACTTCACCAAGGATGGCAATCCTGATATCCTTTGGCACAACATTTGGGATGGTAGTGTGGCGGTCTGGGGCATGAATGGCACGGCTTACAGTAGCTTTTTCAATGTCGGCACTGTTTCCACCTCAAGTGGATGGAACATTGTTTAAGTAGTGTTAACAACGTGTGGGGGTGCTTTCCGATTTGTGGATACGGTGCCCCCTTTAAGCTTATTGGGTTTGATCGGTGAGAAATGACTACGTATTGGTTTACTCCCCGTAAAACACGTCGGTTCGTTCTAGCACTTTGGGCAAATCATTCCGTTTGAAGCGTCGTTTTGGATACCATGCGGGTTTTCTTGCGATCGCCTGCCGATAAACCTTCGCCGGATTGGAGCCGCGTGGCGTTTTGTTGCAGGATGGTGGCGGCTCCTTCATCGCCCATTTGTAATGCAGTTTTGGCGGCGGTTTGCATCATCGTTGCCGCACCTGCCATGTCGCCTTGCTGGAGCTTGGTTTCCGCAATTTTAGTTTGCCGATATTTTGCTAATGCAAAAATTTGCCGCTGCACATCGGGATGAGGATTGGGCTGAAAGTCGCTGAGATAGTCGGCATAGACCGAAATCTTTTCCGAAAGCAACCCTTCGGTGTGGGTCGCAGGGTCATCGTAACGAATTTGTGCCTGGGCGATCGCCTGCGATCCGGCTGCCATTTGATTCAAATATAAGTTCGCCAAAATAATTCTGGGCACTTCTACCATCAAATCGCCCAGTCGGACAATGAACTGTGAGCCTTCTTGCAGCACCGTTAACTCAATCGTATCCGGTGCCACCTGAGAAATGGGCTTCAGTTCTGCCAACCGCACTCCGGGGGCAAGAGACAGCAGCAAATGGGCGTTAGTTAAGCCAATGGATTGCACCCGGTTGAGCAATCGACTAAACTCTGCCACGGCTTCTTCGGGATTTTGAATATAGGACATGGCACCCCCGCCCGCGTCGGCAATGCTTTCCAACACATCTTGATTCCAATCGTCGCCTAAGCCGAGGGTATTAATGGTTAAGTTATAGCCCGTCGCAAGTTTGGCTAATTTTAAGCAGCGATCGTTATCACCATGCTCATTTTCGCCATCGGTGAGTAAAAATGCCTGCGAAATGGTGCCTTGCTTCCCTTTTGCCATTTCTTCCACGCCAAGACGCAACCCCTCATCGATTGCCGTTCCTCCGCCTGCCTTGAGTTGATTAATTTGCAGCTTCAAACGGGCAGGATTATCCACCACTTGGTTCGGCACCCACACTTTGGCTTTGTGATCAAACCCAATGATGGAAATGCGATCGCCCAACGACAGCCGATCCACCAATCTCTGAGCCGCTTGACGAACCGTATCGATCGATCGTCCGCTCATGGAACCACTGTGATCCAAAATCAGGCAGAGGTTAAGCGGTGCCGTGCGGCTAAATTCATCCGCTATCGCCGACATCGAAACCGATAGCTGGCGCTGACTCAAGGGTTGAGCCACATCCACACTGGCATCACTCAGGGCAATCTGTAAACCAACTCTCATACTGACGAATGATCCTGTCGCGGCGTTAGATAAACAAGGTTGGGGCTTAAAGCCTAAAATAAGAAAGGGCTAAGAAGCAATCCCAAAGGTCTAAAATCTCAATCTAATACTCAGCATAGGCGAAATGCTGGAATAGCGACTGTCACGTTACTATGAATAAACAGTGCCGTTCTCCTAGGCAAAACATTTCAGGCGATACGCTGCTATGACATCATCTATTCAAGCTGCTCAGTCTCCCTACTATGGTGGCGGAGATTCTTATATGCGGACTCCGCCGCCGGATATGCCGTCTCTCCTCTTGAAGGAGCGCATTATTTACCTGGGATTGCCCCTTTTCTCATCCGATGACGTAAAGCGGCGAGTCGGGATTGATGTGACCGAGTTGATTATTGCTCAACTCCTTTATCTTCAGTTTGAAGATCCAGAAAAACCTATTCGGTTTTACATCAACTCCACAGGTACTTCTTGGTACGATGGCGACGCGATCGGCTACGAAACCGAAGCCTTTGCCATTTGCGACACCTTAAGCTACATCAAACCACCCGTACACACCATTTGTATTGGTCAAGCCTTAGGCACCGCAGCCATCATCTTATCTTCGGGTGCCAAGGGGTTCCGCGCTAGCCTTCCTCATGCATCTATTGTCTTGAACCAACCCCGCACGGGCACTCAAGGACAAGCAACCGATATCCAAATTCGGGCGAAGGAAGTGCTGGCAAACAAGCAATCCATGTTGGATATCTTGGCTAAAACCACTGGGCAATCTCCTGAAAAGCTGGCAAAAGATACGGATCGAATGCTTTATATGACCCCGCATCAAGCGGTGGAGTATGGGCTGATTGATCGAGTGTTAGAAAGCACTAAAGAAGCCCCCAAAGAAGTGCTTGCTGCTGCAAGTTAGCATTCCCAAGTAATTTATCTTATTCAAATTCAAAGGAGTATCTCTTATGCCTATTGGCATCCCTAGTGTTCCCTATCGGCTTCCTGGAAGCACTTACGAGCGCTGGATTGATATTTACACCCGGCTGAACCAAGAGCGGATTATCTTCTTAGGGCAAGAAGTCACTGATTCGCTGGCAAATTCCACCATTGCAGCGATGCTGTACTTGGATTCGGACGACCAAAACAAGCCCATTTACCTTTACATCAATTCGCCAGGGGGGTCGGTGACCGCTGGCATGGCGATTTATGACACTATGCAACACATCAAGTCTGAGGTGGTGACGATTTGTGTGGGCTTAGCGGCATCTATGGGAGCCTTTTTGTTGACCGCAGGCAGTAAAGGTAAACGGTTGGCACTACCTCACGCACGGATTATGATTCACCAACCATTAGGCGGCACCGGACGGCGACAAGCCACGGATATTGAGATTGAAGCGAAAGAAATTTTGCGGATTCGTCACGAGCTTAATGGTTTGATGGCAGAGCGGACGGGGCAATCGATCGAAAAGATCCAAAAGGATACCGATCGCGATTATTTCATGTCTGCTCAGGAAGCAAAAGAATATGGCTTGATCGATAGCGTAATTGAAGCGGTTCATTAAGAACTATCTTGAGGTTCTTGTTACTAAACTGCCTCAGCAATGGCAGAATGCTTATTATTTTGCTGTTGCTGAGCTTAATGAATTCCGCAGAATGCTATCGATTGCTTGGGCTATCCGGAGGGGCTTCTTTTGAAGAGGTTAAGTCTGCCTATCGAGGTTTAGCAAGAAAATACCATCCTGATGTTAGCTCTGGCGATCAAGGAGCGAAGGATAAGTTCATTGAAGTGACCACGGCTTATAAATGGTTGCTCAGCAGCTTGCCTCAGGAAATGAGTCAGCGTCAGCCTAAGGCAACTCCTCCATCTGGATATAGAGCATCGACATCGAAGGCAAGTGGCAAGCAAGCGGTGCAGGTGCAGGTGAATCCATCGCTTTCTCCTTTGGAGCAGCAGCTAAAGGCTAGTTCCTACCAACAATTACAGCAGTTTCTGAGAACCCAAAAATTTCCTAGAGCGATCGCCCTAGTCGAGAGCTTGGCTCAACGAATGTCCCGCGATCCAGAAGTAATTCAGTGGCAGGCAATCGTTTACCAGCAGTGGGGGCGTTTTCTGATTCGAGACCATCAGATTGACAAAGCTCGAATATATTTAAGAAAAGCTTTACAGACCGATCCACACAATCGGTCTCTTTGGGCAGAAGTTGAGAAAGACTTTCGCGATATTGAGCAAATAACCTAAGAAAAAATACTAAGCGCCGATTAATTAAATGCTATGTGCGCTCAGAAATAGCCGAACTTTTTCCCAAAGATGCATTTTTAAAGGGATTTTGATACAATTGATTTGAAAGGGTTTTATTTAAGATTGCATCTTTACGCTTTGAGGTTTGCTTCTCACACAATCTTTCTAATATTTATTTAGGCTACGTCCGTAAAATTAAATTAGTCAAGAGAGCTGTAAATCTTGTTAAGAGTTTACAGTCCCGATATTTTTTAGACTCATTTTTAATATGGCGGTTAATTTTTGATTTGTCTGCCTGACCTGTTGAATATTGCAGGGTTTTTTGAGTGGTAGCTATTTCTTCTCATTCAGTGAAGCGAAGTTGGAACACAGTGAGCTTTGCTTCAACTCTTTATTTGGCTCCTGTTTTGGAGTTGCTGTTAGCAGAAGTTCCATCTCAATGGCGACCAGAGGTAAAGCTCGGATTGCAAGAGGCTCTGGTCAATGCAGCAAAGCATGGGAACAAGCTAGACCCCGGTAAAACAGTCTTAGTTCGTTTTTCAATTATCACCGATCAATATTGGTGGATTATTTCAGATGAGGGATCTGGATTTAGACCCCCCCAGATTTGGGAGATTGGGTTAGATCAAAGTCCAGCTTGCCAAGAGCGGGAATGCGGTCGTGGGCTATATATCCTTCATCAAGTTTTTGATAGAGTGCAGTGGAATCGCCAAGGAACGGAGCTTCGTTTATGTAAGCAAGCGAAGAATTTCTCCAAGATGCCAATGGTTCCTTAGATTTGCAGACTGGTTCCTTAGATTTGCAGACACCGATCGCTTCTCGGACATTGGCTGCTTCCAAAGGGATGTTAATTTTTGCAAGAGCAGTGCTTATTAATAGGAGGAGCGAAAAAGGCGATCGCGTTCTGGATCGTATAGGCGCGATCGCCTTGGAGGAAGGGAGCGATCGTCTTTTTTTAGCGTTCTAAAGCGATCGATTTTCAAAGCGTCCATATTTTTGCCAGTGTTCGTAGGCGCTGCGGAATTGTTTCAGGCGGATTGCGTTGGCAACATCTGGATTTTTGGTGAGATAGCTCGCTTCGTTGAATCGGGGAAAACGTCCTTCATAGCGCCCAAAACTGCGGTAATGGCTGCAAGCAGTTTTGACCCTCCCTTGGCGGATAGCGGCTTCTACGTCTTGGTAGGCGAGGCGATAAAACTGCTCGTCAAATCCATTGATTGAGCAGGCGTTTGAATTGCGATCGTCCTCATACCGATCGTTGCTGCGATCGCGATTATTGCGGTTGTTACGGTTGTTGTAATTATCAACGAGCCGCCCACAAACAACCTGTCCGGAATTAGTTTCGACACAAGCTTGCTGTTGAGATTGGGAGAAGACAGGTTCCACCATAGCTCCTAGTCCCACCGTTGAAATTAGGGCTGAAACCACACCGAACGCACCCCAACCCATACGAGTCGGCACAGAAGCTACCATAAACATCTCCTTAAGCAAAATCAAAGTGATGCAGATCTGATTTTATAATAAGACAGAATTTTTAGAGAAATGTTCCACTCTCGGCTAAAAAATTAGGGCGGAGGGCGCAGGCAAGGAGCGGAAGTGCAAAGTCCGAAGTGCAAAGTCCGAAGTGCAAAGTTGAAAGGCAGAAGGTGGCGGAAATACTCTTTCCATAGGACTTCTAACTTTTTGTGAACATTTAGCTAGTCTGCACCATACATGAGGATTTAGAAGAATCCTAAAAAGCCTTTTTAGAAAGTGCATCTAACGATTTGACCCAAAAACAGTCTAATTTTTTTGGTATTCTCGTCATCAGTGTGTTGCGAATTGGTGAATTATCCGGGTTAAGTCTTTTTCAAGATGGCGTTAGGCGTACATTCGTCAAATCGCTGATCAAGAAGGACGAAAAATATGATTATGTTCTGGGTTATACAAGCGCGATCGCGCTTGAGAAAGGATGGTAGAGGAGTTTTGACTGGCGATCGCAGTGGGCACAGTGGCAGCCGCCAAAGCAGGGCTGATAATATACATCGTGGTGCGAATTAAATTTTCCGCTTGAGTCACTTCTGCTATCTGAGATAGTGGCACCAGCAAAATTTTTTCATCCTGCCAACCAATGCGAAAGCAAATTGCAACAGGTGTGGTTGCCGAGTAGTGTTGCATTAATCGTTGTTGAGCATCCTCCACATGGCGAGCGCTTAAATACAAGCAAAGGCTAGCCTGATGTTTTGCTAAGGTTGATAGCTCTTCTGCCTCTGGCACCTGGGTGCGTCCACTGATGCGGGTCAAAATGATGCTTTGCACCACTCCCGGAACCGTTAGCTCAACTCTCAACTTTGCAGCAGCAGCTTGAAATGCGCTAATGCCGGGAATGACTTCAAAGGGAATCTCTGCTTCCAACAGGGCTTGCATTTGCTCTTGAACCGCTCCATACAAGCAAGGATCGCCCGAATGAAGCCGCACCACTGACCTGCCTGCCCGGACTCGTGCCACCATTATCGGCAGGATTTCCTCTAAAGTTTTGTGTGCAGTCTGGATCACCTCGGCATCGGAGCGGATGGACTGCAACATTTGCTCAGGCACCAGCGAGTCGGCAAATAGAATCACATCCGCTTGCGCCAGTAGACGGTGCGCTTTGACCGTCAGCAGATCTGGATCGCCCGGACCAGCGCCCACAATGTAAACAGCAGGTTGAGGCAATGGCTGAATAAGATTTTTCAAAGGAATCGTCATAGATTTGGCAACTTACACTCAATTACTCCGGATGAGAGTCTAAATATTAGAAGAAAGAAGTGGTAGATGCACCCTGATTAAAGCCTTGGAGTTTATCTCTAAGGCTTTCTTTTTTTATTGCATCAGTCCAACCTTCTGAGGTGAGTGATGGGACTCAAGGTTCATTGACTGTCGGCTATCGGTTAGAATCACTCAGATTCGTTTTTTGAAGCGCCGCAGATACCACGTCGGGGAGCGATCGCCCCAACTTATACAGCCAAATCAACCCCAATACTCCTACAGTGATTTCAACGAGGCTGACCACTTGAGCAATGCGGAGCGCACCCCACATCAAGCTATCGGTTCGCAATCCTTCAATCCACAGTCGCCCGGAGCTATAAGCAACTAGATAAACTAAAAACAGCGTGCCTGTCTTGAGTTTAGGTTTGCCTTTCAGGTCTTTAAAGAACAGCACCATTAGCAGCGTGAAAACCATCAGGTTCCACAGCGACTCATACAAAAAAGTAGGATGGTAGAACTCCACCATTTCAAAACCAGCAGGACGGCGATCGCGGGGAATTAACAATTTCCACGGTAAATTTGTGGGACTGCCAAATGCCTCAGAGTTAAAGAAATTGCCCCAGCGACCCATTGCCTGCCCCAAAATCAATGAAGGCGCAACCAGATCAGCGAGCTGCCAAAAAGAAACTTGCTTTAAGCGCGAAAAAATTAGTGCTGCCAGTAACCCGCCCAAGATGGCTCCATGAATCGCAATGCCTCCATTCCAAATTGCAATGATTTGCTCAGGGCGGTTCACATACTCTTGCCACTGAAATAGGACGTAATATAAACGGGCGCTAGGAATCGCCGCAACGACTAGCCAAATTGCCAGATCGGCGATCAACTCAGGATCGACCCGACGACGACGCGCTAAATACTGAGATAGGTTCACTCCAATTAAAACTGCGGATGCAATCAGCAAGCCATACCAGCGAATCGAAAACCCAGTGCCTTGAAACAAAGGAAGCTCTGACCCTGGAGAAGTAAATTGAAAAGCAGGAAGCAGCAACGAAGCAATCAAGGGACTTTTTCCTCAGAGCGATTGATAAGATGACGGCTGCACATGACCACCGCGCATAGATTTGATTCTAAGTTGCCATAGACAATTTTGGAGAATACTCTCTCATTCTCTTGATCCTCTAAACGAAAAAGTCTTCACTGGCTAGAAATTGCCATGCAAAAAAGTGGGGGCAGCCTTTAAGCTGTCTCCCACTCTAATGCTGCTAATATTCGCAGTCGGTTAAAGAAATTTATGCAAATTCCACAAAAATGCAGCGGCTTAGGTTCAAACAAAGGCTTACTTCCCTCGTTAGCTCAATGGGGAAGTAAGTTTGGCGAAACATCAAATTATTTTGTTTCAACCCTTTGCCAAGCGTTTAATGGCGCTGTGACGTTAGAATGCGCCATTTTTGTTTAGCACGACTAACACGGTCTTTAAAATCAATTGCAGATCGTAAATAATTGACCATTTTGCTTGATAGGCTATGTCCATTTCTACGATCGCCTCAAAATCCAACACGGTTGATCGCCCGTTTACTTGCCACTCGCCTGTGATTCCCGGCTTCACATTCAACCGCTTCCAGTGATGCCTGTTGTAGGTCATGACCTCACCAATTGTCGGAGGACGAGTTCCTACCAAACTCATATCGCCTTTAAGCACATTCCAAAATTGGGGAAGTTCATCTAGGCTGGTTTGACGTAAAACTCTGCCAACACGAGTCACTCTGGGGTCGTTTCGGTTTTTAAAGATGCCACCCTTGGCTTCATTGTGAACTAGATGCTTTAACCTATCTGCATCCACTACCATGGAGCGAAATTTCCAAATTTGGAAAGTTTTACCTTGGTGACCACACCGAAGTTGGCTATAAAAAAGCGGACCAGGGCTGTCCAGTTGGGTTGCGATCGCAACTGGAATAGCCACCAGCACGGTGATAATTAGCCCAATCAAAGCGCCTACAATATCAATCAGGCGCTTAATGCTGCACTGAACAGAAGGATGCACCACGGAAGGGCAATCTATGACTTCTCTCTTCAATAAGAGGGGAAACTGGTTTGATTGCTCTAACAGGGGTGATTTGACGGTTGATGAATTAGTGGTAATCACGGTCATTGCCTGAACACTTAGGAGTTAGTAGACTTGCCTTGTGACCACCATACGTAATTATGCTGAGAGTGCCGGAGAAAAGTTAAAGCATTTGCCCAATCTTTGAACTGGCACTGCCTATTTAAAGTTCTGATGTTTTTTTAAAGCAAAAAATCTGATCTAAGGTCACTGCTGCAAAATAAACATATTTTTGCAGAGCTTCAATCATTTGAACTGGCTAAGATAGAGAGTATTGCATCTTAGATCCATCTATTCATTCACAGTTTTGTAAATTTAGGCACAGTTTTTTGAGTGCTTTGTGGTTGATGAATGAATGACTAAGGTTCAATATTACAGACCTACAGATTAAGAGGGTTTATGGCTATTAATGTTCGTCAAGTCTATGCCAATCTCAAGCATATTGATGAGGTTGATCCAGTAACGGGTGCTAAATATCGTCAGTTGGCTCAAGAGGCAATTGCTGAACCGGGAATTAGTCTGGCTCGACGGATGGTGATTGCCGATCGCCTGATGCAGGCAAATCACTTTTTGGGGATGAAAACTACTACGAACGGCGATAGCTACTAACTCTTTTTCTCTATCCACTAACGGCTAGCTTGCAGCCACGCAGTCACCCCACTGGCGATCGCCCGTGCGAGTTTTTTCTGCTCTGATCCATTGGCAATCCATTCATATTCATTAGGGTTAATCATAAACCCCAGTTCTAAAAGCACCGCTGGAGTGTTGGATGGGCGGGTCAATGCCAAATTGTTCCAAAACACTCCATAAGAGGGTCGCTTGAGCGTTTTAACTAGGTAATTGTGTAAAAAGATCGCCAAACTGTGCCCTTGAGTTTGATACCAAAACGTTGAAACGCCTTGAGTTTTAATCGCATCTCCGCTATCTGGAAGCGCATTGTAGTGAATACTGAGCGCGATCGTGGGCTGGGATGTTGCAATTAAATGCACCCGATCTTGCAGCCCCACATCTAGGTCTTTTTCGCGAGTCATGATCACTGTTGCGCCCCGCTGGATCAATTCATCTCGTAACAGCTTAGAAGTCTTCAATGCAAAGTCTTTCTCTGGCAGTCCGGTGGGTCCGACTGATCCTAAATCTTCAGGTCCGCCATGCCCTGGATCAAGCAAAATTTTTGTTCCCATCAGAGGTTTCGCCGCGATCGCGTTTCCTTTTTCACCCCTTTTCATGCTGGGTGGATGCCTAAGCGCTAGAACTAAACTGGTGCCCTCATACCGCAGCGTGTAGCCCCATTGCTGAGATGTTTTTAAGTTGAAAATGTATTGCACCTGTCCGGGTTGCGTTTGTTGCCAGTCGAGGCGAGCAATCAATGGGTCATCATCTAGCCGGATGGTGTCTGTTTGGGCGGTGGTGTTGTAAAGGGTCAGAGTGAAAGTGCGATCGCCCTGCTGGATTGCGATCGGAACCGGCACCTGTAATGGAAACACAATCTCCGTCCAGTCGCTTGCGGCTCTTGCTTTGACGCTGCGAATTAAAGAAGTGGGCGGAACTGCCATGCGGCGCACTTGCACTTCTTGACGTTTAATCCAGGCACCATAATCTAAGCGAACCCACTCGCCTTCATAGCCTGTGACGCTTGCTAGAGTGCCCTTGGGCAGCGGAGTCAAGCGAGAATAATCGGTGCTGGGTCCGGTGCGTGCCGTGCCCGCGTCGGCAGTGACTTCTGCCACTTCTAACTGTGTGGGCGACAGAATTTGGATATTGCCTGTTCCCAGTTGGCGTGTGGTGTTGCCGCCCAAGTTTAGTTCAAATACGGGTCTGCCCAGATCGCCGATCAACACCGTGCGCCCACAACCCCGGTAGAAGCCGACTTCATTCACCGCAACGGGTTGATTTTGCTGAGTTAACACTGCTGAATTAGGCGGCAATTCGACAAATTGAGACTGAGGCTGAAGGGGAATGGTTTGGCTGGTGCCCAGGCGCACTCCAACGATCGCTCCGGGTGGAGCGATCGCGCCAAAGCAGATTAACTCATCCGGCAGTCTGCCAATATTGGCAGCAGGCGTGAGCGACTCTTTGACAAAGGCGTTGCCGATCGGCAAAGTGACACCGCTGGTCTCGCGGGTGACGGTTCGCCTTAATTCCTGCTTCCCGTAGCGAAAGGTAAATTGGTTGGTGCCAATCTGAAGTGGAAAACTAGGAGCAAAGTGTCCGGCGGTGCTGCGGGCGATCGCCTGTCCGTTGACCCAAACCTGCCCACCCACCGGAGCGGTGCCAATGAAAAAGATTTTGTTTGCTGTGGTTTGATGCGTTGGCGGGGGATAGGCAATAAATAGCTTCGATTGAGGCGCAATTGCATAAACTGAGACTGCAATAGAACAAACGATGGATAGGCAAAAACAAGTCAACAGCGTCAGCGAAACAGAAATTTTCATAGGCGATCGTCATTGCAAAATTAATTGCTACCCCGCAGCGTGGGTTATACCGTTTTGAGTTTTGTAAGTCCTTCGGACTGGCTTTGCCCACGCGTAGCGTCTCCGCAGGAGATATTTTGAGTTTTGAGTTGCAGGGCAAAGAAACATTGCCGTTTCCAGCAGATCCTCGGTCGCGTTTCAATTTCAAATGGGTATCAATAATTTAGTCTATTTTCTGACCAAAGGGCGATCGCCCCATCTCTGAAACGATCGCCTGGATAAAACTAATCGAACTTTACGGAGTCGTCACTACTTTAGAGGGGAGGCGCTGGAAGGAAAGGCGTTCGTTTTCGCCCACATCGACAAAGATCATATCGCCGTTATGGAAATCGCCGCGCAGAATCGCTTTAGCGATCGCCGTCTCTAGTTCCTTTTGAATCGCCCGTTTGAGTGGACGAGCGCCATACACGGGGTCGTAGCCGACTTCGGCAATGAAGTCGATCGCCGCATCGGTCAGCTTTAGCGACATTTTGCGGTCTGCCAAGCGTTTCTCTAATCGTAAAGTTTGGAGCTTAACAATGTTCCGCAGTTCGGATTTTTGCAGCCCGTGGAAGATGATAAATTCATCCACCCGATTGAGAAATTCAGGGCGGAATTGCGATCGCATGGCTTCTACCACGCGGCTTCGCATTTCCTCATAACGGTCTTCATCGCCTGCGACATCGAGAATGTATTGCGACCCAATGTTGCTGGTCATGATGATGATGGTGTTTTTGAAATCCACCGTACGACCTTGAGCATCAGTAATCCGTCCGTCATCCAGCACTTGTAGCAAAATGTTAAACACATCCGGGTGGGCTTTTTCAATTTCGTCGAATAGAACGACGGCATAAGGGCGGCGGCGAATGGCTTCGGTGAGTTGTCCGCCTTCGTCGTAGCCCACATAGCCAGGAGGCGCACCGATCAGACGCGAGACGGCGTGTTTTTCCATATATTCGGACATATCGATCCGCACCATTGCCTCTTCGGTGTCAAACAGGTAAGCCGCTAGGGCTTTTGCCAGTTCAGTTTTGCCCACGCCTGTAGGACCGAGGAAGATGAAGCTGGCGATGGGGCGATTGGGGTCGGCGAGTCCGGCGCGCGATCGCTGAATCGAATCGGCAACCGCAGTCACGGCTTCATCCTGCCCAATCACCCGCTGGTGCAGTTCGTCTTCTAAATGCAGCAATTTCTGCATTTCCGATTCCACCAGTTTGCTGATCGGAATGCCCGTCCACTTAGAAATGATCTCGGCAATATCGGCTTCGGTGACTTCTTCCCGCAGCAGAGACGAGCCGCTCTTCTTCGTTTGAGCGATCTGGGCTTCTGCTGTTTGAAGTCGGCGATTTAGATCTGCGAGAGTGCCATACTTCAATTCAGCCGCTTTATTGAGGTCATAATCGCGTTCTGCCTGCTGAATTTCGAGGTTGACCTGCTCAATTTCTTCCTTTAACTCTTTAATCTGGTCTCTACCGCCCTTTTCAGCCTGCCACTGAGCATTCAAACGACTCTGTTCTTCTTTGAGATTTGCCAGTTCGCGGTCTAATCGCTCTAACCGCTCCAGAGAAGCGGGGTCGGTCTCTTTCTTCAGAGACAGTTGCTCCATTTCTAACTGCAAGACTTTACGATTGATTTCATCTAGCTCGTCTGGCTTGGAAGTATTTTCCATTTTCAGCTTGGCGGCGGCTTCATCTACGAGATCGATCGCCTTGTCGGGCAGAAAGCGATCGCTGATGTAACGAGATGACAACACCGCCGCCGCAATCAGAGCGCTATCCAAAATCACTACGTTATGGTGCAGTTCGTAGCGATCGCGCAGTCCCCGTAGAATCGAGATCGTGTCTTCCACCGTGGGCTGATCGATAAACACTTGCTGGAATCGGCGTTCCAAGGCAGCATCTTTCTCAATATATTTGCGGTATTCATCCAAAGTTGTCGCCCCAATGCAGCTTAGTTCACCTCTTGCCAGCATTGGCTTCAGCAAATTTCCGGCATCCATTGCGCCTTGAGTGGCACCTGCGCCCACAACGGTATGAATTTCGTCAATAAATAAGATGATGGTGCCTTGAGCTTCCGTCACTTCTTTGAGAACTGCCTTTAAACGCTCCTCAAATTCGCCGCGATATTTCGCACCGGCAATCAGAGAACCCATATCTAACGCAATCAGTTTGCGATCGAGTAAAGATTCTGGAACATCGCGATTGATGATTCGTTGTGCCAACCCTTCGGCGATCGCGGTTTTGCCCACGCCCGGTTCCCCAATTAACACCGGATTATTTTTCGTGCGGCGGGAAAGAATCTGAATCGTGCGACGAATTTCATCATCTCGCCCAATCACCGGGTCAAGTTTGCCCTGCTTTGCCATTTCCGTTAGGTCGCGCCCATATTTTTCAAGAGATTCGTATTTACCTTCAGGATTGCGATCGGTCACTTTTTGGCTTCCTCGGATTTGGTCAATCGCCTGCTTAAGTTTAGTTTCATCCAGCTTAAATTCTGTGAATAGTCCTTTGCCGAAGCGATCGTCTTGGGTGTAGCCCAGCAAAATATGCTCAATTGAAATCACTTCGTCGCCGTATTGCTTGCGGTGATTGTCGGCACGATCGAATAAGGCATCTAAACTGCGCCCCAAATAAACGCTGCCGCCTGCACCAGAAATTTTTGGCTGTCTCTGAATAAATTCTTCGGTGCGATCGCGGACCTGAGTGACGGGGATATTCAGCTTATTGAACACACTACTGGCAAGTCCATCTTGCTCTAGCAGCGCTTTCATGAGGTGTTCAGATTCAATTTGTTGGTGCTGCGATTGTTTGGCAACATCGGGCGTGTGAGTGATCGCTTCCCACGCTTTTTCTGTAAATTGATTGGGGTCGGTTGGTTGCATAAAGCCCCTTTGATAGAAGTTTTTATAGAATGACTGTCTTTATTGTAAAGATAGGAATGCGATCGCTCGGATCGGTCTTCACACCCTGCAACACGAGTATTTGCCGCCCTGAAGGTAAAATAGTCCAGATGATTGACACTCCTCGACCTAAAGGCACGAGGATTCTTGGTTCACCGAGCCAACTTGTCTGAAGCAATTACTTGATTCAGATAGAGGTCGTTCTCTCCCCAAGCTTTGATTCCGGTATGCCCTACCGTATTGAGTCCTTTTTTCAGGATATTGATTGCCGCATT
>JBGSWI010000149.1:0-22589 GCA_041752515.1 Leptolyngbyaceae cyanobacterium
CAGTCCAATCAGGCGTTTCCCCTGTTGGGGACGTTGTTGAAGCAGATGTAGAATCCGATTGAAGTACGCGTGATTCATGGCTTGATGAGCATCTCAACTCTCTCTAGAGTGCCACATCCTCCTTATTCTTGAAGAAGTCTAATGGATTAATACTCCGTGCTGATTTACATACACTTTTTGACTTGTTTATGTTTACTATTGAGCCTGAATCTCTCAAGATAATTATTTCACCTCGTCTAAAGAGTACCTTCTATAAGGACCTTGAAGGCAAAAGAATTCGTGAGAGAAAGAAGGGTTATTTAGATATTAGCAAGGGCGCGTTAAGCTATCATTTCAATCAATGCGAATGGTTAAAGAAATAGTATCTGCATTATGTCTTTTGAATAGCACATACGCTCGCCTAACAAGTCGGTGCACCGGAACGCTGTAAGTTGGTTGGTTGAGTTGCAAAGGTTGTCTGCGTCCGGTGAGTTTAGTCGTTAGATCGTTAATTCATTGGGTATATTGAGGCTGCGATCGCATTGCTTCTACTAGTTCCAAGATTTTCCACAAAAAGCATTCCTTTAGACTTGCCATCAGAGCTAACAGGCTACTTCCACTGCTCCTAGGGTTTTCAGGGTTGTTTTTTGAGCGTTGGTCAATCCAGTCGCTCCAGCAATATTCATCGCTTCATAGGGTCGAGGACTGCGGAGAACGCCCAGACAGCAACCTGTTTCAGCATTCCACAACCGAATGGTTTCATCTTCACTGCTGCTGGCGAGGGTGTTACCGTCTGGGGCAAAGGCAACCGACCAGATGCGGCGATCGTGCCCTTGCCACATTTTGAAACATTCCCCCGTTGCCAGATTCCACAGTCGCACGGTGCCGTCTTCCCCTGAACTGGCTAGCACATCCGTGGGGTAAGCCTGAGCGCTTTTAGGCGGGGGAAACGGCGGGCAAATTGCGATGGTTTCAATCGGGGCGGTGTGTCCTGTTAAGGTTTTGAGGCAGGCTCCAGTTTGCCAATCCCAAATTTTGATCGTGCGATCGGCGCTGCCGCTGATCAACAGATTTCCGTCGGTTGTAAAGACAACGGAGCGAATTCGTGAGGTGTGTCCGGCTAGCTGAAGCAGGCAAGTGCCCGTGTGGATATCCCAAACTTTGACGATGCAATCATCATCGCCGCTTGCAAGAATGCGATCGCACCGGCTAAAGGCAACCGACAGCACATTGCTACTGTGGGAATTTAGCGTCGCCATACAGTGTCCTGTGGTGCTATTCCACAGACGGATACGGTGATCTGAGCTACTCGTTGCCAATTGGGTGCCCCTAGCATTAAAGGCAGCCGACCAAACCCAGTGAGTATGCTCTGTCAGGGTTTGTAAACAGGTTCCCGTTGCCACATCCCATAATTTTACAGTGTGGTCAAAACTGGTGCTAGCCAGTATTTTGCCATCGGGGCTAAAAACCACCGACCACACCCATTGGCGATGCCCTCGTAAGATATTCACGCATTGATGAGTGTGTAGATTCCACAATTTAATCGTGTGATCAGCGCTGCTGCTGGCAAGCAAGCAATCAGTGGGGCTAAAAGCAACATTTAACACAAAGCTGGCATAGCCTTGCAGGGTTTTAAGGCATTGCCCAGTACGGCTATCCCAAAACCTCACAGTCTGGTCGGCTCCACCACTGGCGATCAGTCCATCCAGTGCGTCTGAATGAGACTCTTGGTCGCGATCGCACGGCTGAGAACGGGGCGCAAAAGCAACAGAGCGGACATGGGCAGTGTGTCCATAAAAGGTTCGGAGGCATTGCCCCGTTGCCACATCCCACAGCTTGAGGGTGTGGTCTTCGCTGGCGCTGATCGCAGTTTTGCCGCTGGGGCTAAAGCGAACCGATCGCACATTGCTGGTGTGCCCCTGGAGGGTGTTGAGGCATTTTCCTGTGGCGGCATCCCAGAGCTTGATCGTGCAATCATCACCGCCGCTGACTAAGAGGGAGCCGCTGGGGCTGAAGGCAACCGATCGCACGTTACTGGCGTGTCCTTGAAGGGTGTTGAGGCACTCTCCAGTGTTGACATTCCACAATTTGATGGTGCAGTCGTCGCTGCCGCTTGCCAGGATGGACTGGGTGGGGCTAAAGGCGATCGCCCAAATCCAGCGATCGTGCCCTTGCAATGTTTTCACACAGGCTCCAGTCTCCACGCTCCACAGACGAATCGATGCAGAATCGATGCCGCTGCTTGCCAGCAAATTACCCTCTCGACTGAAAGCAACCGATACGATCCAATCCGTTTGCGCTTCCAAAGTTTTCAAGCAGTATCCGGTGGCGAGTTCCCATAGTTTGAGGGTGCCATCGGCACTGCTGCTGGCTAATAGTTTTCCGTTGGGGCTGAAGGCAACGGAGCAAATCCAATGGGTGTGACCGCGAAACGTGACTATTTTTTTGCCGTCGTCCATCCGCCACAGGTGAATTTCTCCCGCCGAATCGCTGACCGCTAGTAGGGTGCCATCGGGACTAAACGCAACCGCCCAGACGTTTCCCAAGGATTCGTTAAACACGGAGCGCACAAAATGAGCCTTGGCAAAGTTGGTCTGATGCAGTTCTACGTCTTGGAGATAGGCTTGGCGAATCGTCAGGCTGGAACAATCCAGGTTGGTCAACTCCAACTTGAGATGATTCAGCAAATTAATCACCGTGCCAGCGGCATATCCAGCCGCAAGCGGTGGGCGCGATCGCAGATCTACCAATAATTTCTGGGCAAATTCTTTTATCTCTTTGGGCGATCGCACTGCCACCAATCGACTCGCGATCGGGTTCAAAATCAGCCGCATTTGGCTCTCTCGGAGGTAATCTTTGGCTTCAGCTTTGAGGAGCGCGTGGGAGTGGATGAGGGGGGCAGGGAGCGAGATGCCAGAAGAAGGGGAGCACTCTGGAGGAGCAGAACTGATTTTGGAATTGAATAAAACAGGGGAATTAAGTTCTTGGCAGACCTGCTCAATCAGTCGCTCAGTCACGTATTCCATGACGACGGGTTGCAGGCTAAATCCGGCGGTGGTGGCTTCAATCAAAAAGCGATGTTTGAGCGATCGCAACGTGCCGGGCAACTTCTGTTGGGCAAGCGGCGACAGTAGATCCTCTCGCAACCCTGTAAAAGAGGTGATTTCGCGGTTGATCGCCAACCAGTACATGACTTCTTGTTGCAACGCAGATAAGCAGTTGAATTGGTGATCGATCAGGTCGCGAATATCGTCAAAGACAAACGTGCCCAGAATAGCCAAAAAATCAGATACATTGCTGTTAAATAATTCTTGAATTGCGGCGGCTACTATTTTTAGCGCTAAAGGATTTCCGGCATAGTGCTGCACCAATTGCTGCCAGTCTGTTTCAGTTGCCTGAAATTCACCTTTGCGCATAAACAGGGTTTTGCCATCGATCGCGTTCAAGCCTTCTAGCGCAAACGATCGCACCGGTAAGGTCATGCCTTCATTCCAAGCGATCGCCTCTGGCTTTTCACGGCTCGTGAGCAAAATGCAGCTTTCATGGGTCAGGTCGCTGAGGCGTTTTATCAGAGTGGTATAGCCTTCATGGCTGGGGCGCTGCGGCTCTTGGCACGGCAACACCGATTCGGCGTTATCCAAAATTAGTAGACAGCGATGCTGGCGTAGATAAACCAGCAGTCGCAAAATTCGACCATCCAAGTCGGCGGCGAGCGTGGCGTGGGTCTCCTGACCCTTAGACAGAAACTGAACCCAGTCAGCAACTAGGTCTGAGGCGGTGGGAGCATTCTGAAGCGATCGCCAAACCACATACTCAAACTGATGCTGCACGGCTTGCGCCACCTTGACCGCCAACGCTGTTTTGCCCATGCCGCCCATCCCCATCAACGCCACCAATCGGCACCGCTCATCCACAATCCAACGCTCCAACGTGGCTAGCTCCTGGGTGCGTCCGGTAAAGCGGGTGCTGTCGGGTGCCTCGCCCCAATCTTGGCGGGGATTGGGCGCAGTGGAATAAAACATTTTTGCCGATGGACAATGATGCTCTGCCCATCGCCGCAAGACTGCCTGCAAATTTCGTTTGGTGATTTTGATCCCCGTCAAATCAGAGAGCGACCCCCAGAGTTGGGCACCCACATTTTTGATGTGATCGGGGGTGTAGCCTAACTGTTCAGCCATGCGCTCATAAGTCCAGTCATCCCAAGCATGACGAAATATAAGCTCTTGCGTATCGTTGAGAGTCGTTGATCCCAGCACCTCATCTAGAATAGTCAACGCTTCTTCGATTGTCATAGTAGATAACCCTGTGTCGCGCAACATGGTTGGGGAAAACTAGGAGTCGCTTTCTATTAAACTTCTTGGCTCTAGTGTAGGTCGGGACAAGCCGCGATCGGTTCACCTATTGATGTGAGATTTGGGTGTGAGGTTAATGACTGGTCAACCAGTAATGCTTAAAGCCAACCAGTAATGCTTCAAGAATTTGGTGTAGCTCTTTAAGGAGCATGACCTTTCCTTACCTCAAAATCTGTGACTTTTCCTCACTGCGGGTTCTCGGATGAGTCGTTAAAGTCGGGATATCGCTCAAATCAGAGCGTCATTGATTGATTCAAAGCCTGAACAGGTTGATGCTCCATGGTCGATCCGAGCCGCCAAATCGGGCGATCGCCTAGCCTAAACCGCTAGTCTGAACCGTCAGCAAACTGTAATGTTTATTAGCCCCCATAACATTATGTCTAATTCAACCAGCCCCCATTTTTTACTGCAAGCCGTTCTTGAAGGTTTTATAGATGGCATTTTAGTCCTCACCGATCAACAGGAAATCTACTACGCCAACACTACCGCCCAGCAACTTTGCCTCCAACTCAACCATCAATCAGATAGCTTGCCTGAAATTATTTGGCAAGCCTGCAAAGCTCTAATCGACAGCCGTGATTTATACCCCAATCAGCCGATTGTGCTTGAATCGGAAGTAGAATCAGCCACCGTCAATCTCCGCATTCGAGTGCAATGGCTGCAACTGGAAGCGGTTGATCGCCCCTGCATCCTCGTCAGGCTGCAAGATCAAAACCAGGCGGCTCAGGGATTGGCGATTTCCGAAGCGCAAACCTGGAAACTCAGCCCACGAGAAACCGAGGTTTGGCTGCGTCGCCGAGCTAGCCACAGCCGCAAACAGATTGCGATCGCGCTTTACATCGCCGAAGATACCGTCAAAAAACATTTGAAAAACATTCAAATCAAACGCCAACTTTATATAGATATGCAAGACTGCCGAGATTCGCACTCTATCCGTTCATTGAAAGTTTCCTGCTCTGTGTGAGAGAAGTACGGAGTGGGGAGTAATTTTCCCTGAACTTCGCACCCCCTACTCCGAACGCCCAACTCCAAACTTTTCCCCTTTCCTCCCCCTTCAAAATCTCTGTAATCACCTGTTACCTATTCAGTGATAAGCTTGGGATGGCAATTTTTAAGATTGTTTGCCAAAAAAACATTCGAGTCGCTGAGTCACAGAGTAGGGCGTAAGCATGGTCACCACCACAGAAAAGAAAAGTATCGGCTACATTACGCAAATCATCGGTCCTGTATTGGACATTAAATTTCCCAATGGGAAAATGCCAGAAATTTACAACGCTGTAAGAGTCACCGGCACGAACCCAGCGGGCACAGAAGTTAACGTCACCTGCGAAGTACAGCAGCTATTGGGTGATAACCAAGTTCGTGCTGTATCCATGAGTTCAACCGATGGGTTGGTTCGTGGCATGGAGGTCATGGATAGTGGCGCACCCATCAGTGTTCCAGTAGGACCAATTACCCTCGGTCGAATTTTTAACGTTCTAGGCGAACCTGTTGATGAACAGGGACCTGTTGATGCTAAAGAATTTTCTCCCATCCACCGTGATGCTCCTAAGCTGACAGAACTAGAAACAAAGCCCTCCGTGTTTGAAACCGGAATTAAGGTGATTGACCTGCTAACACCCTACCGACGCGGTGGCAAAATTGGGTTGTTTGGTGGTGCAGGCGTTGGTAAAACCGTCATCATGATGGAATTGATCAACAACATTGCCACCAACCACGGCGGGGTATCGGTGTTTGGTGGCGTGGGTGAGCGCACCCGTGAAGGGAACGACCTTTACAACGAAATGATGGAATCTGGTGTTATCAACAAAGATAACCTCAGCGAATCCAAAATTGCGTTGGTCTATGGTCAGATGAACGAACCGCCCGGTGCCAGAATGCGCGTCGGCTTGTCGGCATTGACTATGGCGGAGTACTTTCGAGACGTAAACAAGCAAGACGTGCTGCTGTTTATCGACAATATTTTCCGATTTGTACAAGCCGGTTCTGAAGTATCAGCTTTGCTGGGTCGGATGCCTTCTGCGGTCGGATACCAGCCCACTTTGGGAACTGATGTGGGCGATCTGCAAGAGCGAATCACCTCCACCACTGAAGGATCTATCACTTCTATTCAGGCGGTGTATGTGCCTGCGGATGACTTAACCGATCCGGCTCCTGCAACGACCTTTGCCCACTTGGATGGCACCACGGTGCTGTCTCGCGGTTTGGCATCTAAGGGAATTTATCCTGCGGTTGATCCGTTAGATTCAGCTTCGACGATGCTGCAACCCAACATTGTCGGAGAGGATCACTACTCGACCGCACGCGCTGTCCAGTCTACACTGCAACGCTATAAGGAATTGCAAGATATTATTGCAATCTTGGGTTTGGATGAGCTATCTGAAGACGATCGCTTGATTGTGTTTCGCGCCCGCAAGATCGAGCGGTTCTTATCTCAGCCTTTCTTTGTAGCACAGGTATTTACTGGCTCGCCGGGTAAGTATGTGTCATTGCCGGATACGATCAAGGGCTTCAAGCAGATTCTATCGGGCGCTTTGGATGAATATCCTGAGCAAGCGTTTTACATGGTTGGCAGCATTGATGAAGCGATCGCTAAAGGCGAAAAGCTCAAAGCTGAAGGCAAATAAGTCAGCCATGACCGACCAGTTTTGAGTTTTGGGTCAGCACTCAAAACTCAAAACTCAAAACTCAAAACCCAAAACTCAAGATTAAGTTATGCCATTAACTGTTCGTGTAATTGCTCCTGATAAAACAGTTTGGGATTCTCAAGCTGAAGAAGTGATTCTGCCTAGCACAACCGGGCAGCTTGGTATATTAGGCGGTCATGCTCCTATGCTGACTGCTCTAGATACTGGCGTGATGCGAGTCCGGTCTGATAAAAATACTTGGATTCCGATCGCGTTAATGGGCGGTTTTGCCGAAGTGGATGCGGATGAAGTCATCATTTTGGTGAATAGCGCAGAGCGGGGTGATTCCATTGATAAGGAAGAAGCGCGTGTCTCATTCGCCGCCGCACAAGAGCAATTTAATAAAGCTCAGCAAAGTGGTTCTCGGCAAGAGTTTATTAAAGCAACCAAAACCTTGAAGCGCACACGAGCGCGCTTTCAAGCTGCGGGTGGAATGGTGTAGAGATATAAGCTGAATGGTTCTTTACTGCTAAAAAGGGAGCGCGATCGCGCTCCCTTTTTTTCATACGGATTTTCTTCAGAATTGGCGACGCTAACCCGTAAGATAGTAAAGGCGTGACTGAACTGCACCACTGTGAAAGCACTTTCTCTTCTTGGCTCTACCGGTTCCATCGGCACTCAAACTTTAGATATTGCAGCTCAATATCCTGATAGATTTCGGATTGTGGGGTTAGCGGCAGGGCGCAATGTGGAACTCTTAGCCCAGCAAGTGCGGCAATTTCGTCCGTTGATCGTTGCCGTATCCCATGCAGAGAAGTTGCCGGAACTGAAAGCCGCGATCGCCGACCTTTCCCCTCAGCCCACCTTGCTGGCAGGTCAAGAAGGCGTAATTGAAGTGGCGCGATGCGCGGAAGCGGATGTAGTAGTGACAGGCATTGTTGGCTGTGCTGGATTGCTACCGACGATCGCCGCCATCAAAGCAGGAAAAGATATTGCCCTTGCCAACAAAGAAACCCTGATTGCTGGCGCTCCGGTGGTGTTGCCCTTGGTCAAGCAATATAGCGTGAAACTGCTGCCTGCGGATTCTGAGCATTCTGCGATTTTCCAATGTCTCCAAGGAGTGCCAAAGAGTGGGTTGCGGCGGATTTTGTTGACCGCATCCGGCGGCTCGTTTCGCGACTTGCCAATCGAAAAGCTGGCGCAGGTGACGATTGCCGATGCGCTGAAACATCCCAACTGGACTATGGGCCGCAAAATCACGATCGACTCTGCCACACTGATGAACAAAGGGCTAGAAGTGATTGAAGCTCATTATTTGTTTGGGGTAGAATATGATCAAATTGCGATCGTCATCCATCCTCAAAGCATTATTCACTCGCTAATTGAACTGGAAGACACCTCGGTGCTGGCACAACTGGGCTGGGCAGATATGCGCCTGCCGCTGCTCTATGCCCTCTCTTACCCCGATCGCATTGCCACCAACTGGGAACCCCTCGATCTCGTGAAGATTGGCAGTCTCACCTTCCGTGAACCCGATCACGAAAAATATCCCTGTATGCAACTCGCCTATGCCGCAGGACGGGCAGGGGGCTGTATGCCAGCCGTGCTGAATGCCGCAAACGAGCAAGCCGTCGCCCTATTTTTAGACGAAAAAATCCGCTTCCTAGATATTCCCCGCCTGATCGAGCAAACCTGCGATCGCTACCAATCCCAAAATCGCCCCGACCCCAGCCTAGAGGATATCCTCGCTGCGGACGATTGGGCACGACAAGCCGTTATCACCAACCGTCAGCCGCTTATTGCCGCTCATTAAAGTACGGTGGGTGCGTTTTGGCGATTGTTCTTCGGCGATGTTCAACGCACCCCTGTTCAATGCCGCTCATTCAAGGGGACAAACGCTCAACGATCCAACGGTCAGCCTCCAATCGATAGCGCAAGCGATCGTGTAAGCGGCTCGGTCGCCCTTGCCAAAACTCGATCGCTTGAGGAACCAGTCGGAATCCACCCCAATGCGGCGGACGCGGCACCTGCTTATCTTGATATTCCTGGGTCAGATCCGCCAAACGCTGCTCCAGCACCTCTCGATTTGGAATCATGCAGCTTTGCTCCGATGCCCAAGCGCCCAACTGACTGCTTTGAGGGCGGCTATGAAAGTACGCTTCTGTTTCCGAGTCAGCAATTTTTTCAACGGCACCGGCAACTCTTACCTGCCGCTCCAATTCTCCCCACAAAAACACCAGCGCTGCCTGCGGATTGGCAATTAGCTCCTGTCCTTTTTGACTGTTGTAGTTGGTGTAAAAGACAAACCCTCGCGGATCAACCCCTTTAAGCAGCACAATTCGCGCCGACGGAGTGCCGCTAGGGCTAGCAGTAGCCAGAGTCATTGCATTCGGTTCCAGCAAATTCGCTGCGATCGCTTGATTAAACCAGGTTTGAAATTGGTGAATCGGGTCGGGGTGAATGTCTGCTTCTAACAGCGATTGGCGGGTGTAGTTCAATCTCAGATCAGCGATCGATGGATTCATGGCAAACGGTTACATAAACTAAAGATATTGTCGCAAGATTGCAGCGGTTGCATCTCCGGTTTTCGCCCAGCTAAAGTGTTTTGCCCTTGCCAAGCTTGCCTGTTGCAGTTGATTTCTGAGGCTAGAATCAGCCGCGATCGCGTTCATTGCCCCGGCGATCGCCTCTCCATCATAGGGATCAACCAATAGCGCCGCATCTCCCGTCACTTCCGGTAGCGAAGAGAGGTTAGAGGTAATTACCGGAGTGCCACACGCCATCGCTTCTAGCACAGGCAAACCAAAGCCTTCCCAAAGACTCGGCATCACCAGCGCGATCGCCTGACCAATAATTTTCGGCAATTCCGAGTAGGGAACATAGCTCAAAAACTTGATTTGATTCGTTAACTTGAGGGCATCAATTTGTGCGATTAAATCAGGCGTATAGCGATCGTCCATTGGTCCTGCAATCCACAATTCATAGTCTGCAAAATTGGGAATCGAAGCAAACGCGCTAATTAATCGGGGAAGATTTTTATAGGGATCATTGCGTCCTAAATAAAGAAAGTAATTGCGAGTGGGCAACTCTAGAAAGCGAAAATTAACTGCGTCGTGCGCTAATAAAATAGGAGTAATCTTATTCGCCGAAATTCCAAAAAAATCAATAATATCCTGCGCTGTTGCTTGAGAATTACAAATAATGTGTTCGGCTTGATTCAAGACTTTTGGCAAGTAGTAGCGTTGATATAGCCAGAGGGGCGTGTTTTTACGAAAAAACCTCAGTGGAATTAGATCGTGAACTGTCACAATCGATCGACAGTTAGACCATAAAGGCGCTTCGGGAATGGGAGAAAATAAAAGCTGCGATCGCACTTTTTGATATAGCCTAGGAGCTTGAAATTGAGTCCATAATAAGCGAGAAAAATGCCCGGTTCTCCCCTGCTCGTGGGTCAGGTTAGGAGGCACTGAATAACACTCAAATCCATCTTGGTTTTTTGAAATCCATAAGGCTGGATCAAGCAATTTTAAGTGAGGCAATAAATTGATGGCATAGGTTGCTAATCCCGTGGGCGCGATCGGTAAAAATGCTAAATTAATCGATAAAGAATGAGTCATAAAATGCATTTAGAAAATATCATTCTTTAGCCTAAAATAAATATTCACTGATTGATTTTGTCAAGTGAACTGTAGAAAATTTGTTCACTAATGATAGTGAAGTTTGCGTCTACCCAAATTAACGAAGCTTTCAACACCGTCTTGTTCAACAGGTAAACGAGAGAGAAATTGCGTTGACGGATATCGTTAGTTTGAATAATTCGGGGCACACAAGCCGCGTTGAGGTATACCGTCGCTTCGGAATCGACCAAAAACGGCTTGCGGAGGGACTGTTTGGTATGGCGCAAGTGGTGATGCATATGCCCAAAGGCAACTAAGGGGATAGTTTTGCCCTGTTGACGAACCTGGTCGATCGCCGCCGCAAAATCGGGATCACCATGGTCGCCGCCGATGGGTTGCCAATCCTTGCCGCAAGGATCATCTGGGCGATCGCCCAATCCAAAAGGTCCGCAATGCCCCAGAAAAATTATTGTGTCGTGATCTGCCTGGTCTGCTGCTGCCACAATTTGGGCAGTTGATTCAGTAAGATTCTGAATGCCGTAGCGCGCTTGGTAAAATTCGGGGTTTTTCCAGTCTGAGCCGCCCCAGCTAAACGGACGCGCTCCCACCACAGTTAAATTCAAATCAGGAAAATCTCGCTTGCCATAGCCAATATGCAGATCGCCCAATAAATCAAGCTGTTGCTGAACGCGATCTTCTTTTGAGCGATCGTAGGGGCATTTTTGCTGACCCCAATGCGACGCGCTGTACCAGGCATCATGGTTTCCCAAAATCACTGCTTTAGGGATTTCTAACGCCGCGATCGCCCGAACAATTTCAACAGATTCATTGCCAAAGTCGCCTACAAACAGGGCTAAATCAATCCCAAGCTGTTGCAGCGCCAAGCCATCACCCTCTTCCCACTGATCGTGAACGTCGCCAATCACAGCAATTTTGATCAATGAAGTTTGCTTTTCATCGGTGTTTAGCATTGCTACTGGCTGTGTACGCAAGTCCTGATTCATACTCCGCTGTTTAAGGGTCATCTCTACAGTTTCCCCTATTCCCTCCACAGAATGCTATCCCCCTGTTGATTGCTGCTGTCGCACTCGTTGGCTGATCTGATACGCTGTCTCAATAGAATCAAATATTTTCTATCCGGTTTTCTAAACGTTCGCGATCGCTATTGCTTATTCATCATGCAATTTTCCCTCGTGATTGATCATCTCTTGACCCAAGTGCGAAAGCTTCCAGCAGCGTTTTGGGTGAGTTTGATCATTTTGTTGCCTCTTGGCACCGGAGGGCTTGGAGTTTGGCTGCTGAGCAGAATGGATAATGTGGAATGTCAAACCGTTTGGTCGCCCTTGACGACAGAATCAACCCGGCTATATTGCGCCCAGGTGACCGCCGATCTTAGCACTGCCACCGATCTAGCAGAAGCGATTAAACTGGCAGACTCGATTTCCCTTGACCACCCGCTCCGGCAAGATGGCGATCGCCTGATTCAACAATGGTCAAATCGATTGCTGGAACTGGGCGACACTGCATTTCAAAATGGCAAGTTAGAGGATGCCATTGCAATGCTTGAATCGGTTCCAAACCACACGTCACTGCATACTTCTGTGGCTGAGCGAATCGAGCAATGGCGTGAAATGTGGAAAACCGCCGAGGGCATTTTTCAAAAAGCACAGGATGAAATTGAGGCTGACCGTCTAACGATCGCTTTTGCTGAAGCTAGAACTCTTTTAAAGATCAATAACAACTACTGGCGAACCACGCGATTTCAAGAGATCGTAAACCAAATTCAAACGACCAAAGAAAGTAAAAGTGCCCAAACTGCCGCAGATCGTAAAAAGAGAATTGCCAACGCTTCTTTTGAGCGAGTTCGTCCTCTCAGTACTGATGAATTGATGTCTCGCTGGGAAAAAGAACAGAATCAGGAAGCAGGCGTTCATTTGAAAAAAGCGCGATCGCTTGCCGCAATGGGTGATCCGAGTCGGCTTCGAGATGCCATCTCTGAAGCCCAAATGATTCTGTCGGGCAGCGTTCAATATACTGAAGCTCAGCAATTAATTAAAGATTGGAGCAACACTATCGAAACCATTGAAGATCGTCCCGCTCTGAGTCGAGCTACCGTGTTAGCCCGCAGGGGTGACATTGCTTCTCTCGAAGCTGCCATCACTGAAGCCAACAGCATTTATTTTGGGCGGGCACTTTATCGTGAAGCGCAAGCCAATATTGATCAGTGGTCATCTCAAGTTCGCCAGATCTACGATCGCCAATACTCTCAAGAACTACCGCCCAACGACAGTTTACCTCCAAGAGATCCAAGCTTTTATCAAATTCCAGCGAGTCCTTAACCAGATCCATTAGTGAACAAAATCAGCGATCGTTCGGGTGAGTTACGCGCAGTCGAAACATACCCAGATCAATTACGACTGTCAAATGACGATGCAGAGTATTGTTATATCAGTCCTTACCCATAGCTCCTATTCTTATTTCCTATTCTGTGTTTGATGGCAATGCCACTTAAAAATATAATTCCGTTGATTCTGTTAGTCTTTGTCCCGATTTCGATCGCGGCAGACTGGTTAGAGTGGGGCGAAACCGCTGTTTTCTTTACCTCTGCTTTTGCAATCATTCCTCTCTCCATCTGGCTCAGTACGGCAACTGAAAAGGTTGCCGTGGTCACCGGACCCACTCTGGGCGGCTTGGTCAATGCCTTTTTTGGTAACGCCACGGAGTTAATCATCGCCCTAGTTGCTTTGAAAGAAGGGCTGGTAGATATTGTCAAAGCTAGTATCACCGGCACTTTGCTCAGCGACTTACTGCTGTTGATGGGGCTTGCTATGTTGACCGGAGGAATACGCTACAAAGAACAAACGTTTCAGCCCATTTTAACGCGGGTCAACGGTTCATCGATGACTCTGGCAGTTGCCGCGATCGCCCTACCTACCCTAGTCATCTACACTTCCAATGTGGTGGATGAAGTCGCCATTCTCAACCTATCCCTGATTACCGCCACTATTCTAATAATTGTGTACGGGCTAACGCTGCTTTTTTCCCTCCGTACCCACAGCTTTCTATATGATGTAGGCGTTGCGGAGGAAGAGACAGAACTAGAAGAAATTTCCCCGACCGAACAGCGCTCAAAACTGATTATTTGGATTGTTGTGCTGCTAGCCTCCACGATCGCCGTGGCATTTGAATCAGAGCTTTTTGTGGGCGTAGTAGACACTGAAACCGAACGCCTGGGACTCACGCCTCTGTTTACTGGAGTTATCCTACTGCCCTTAATTAGTGATGTGGCAGCATTTGTAACAGTGATCCGCATGGCAATGAAAAATAAAATGGATCTCACAGTCGCCACCGCCACCGGCGATAGCTTACTGGTCGCCCTATTTGTCGCTCCGGTATTAGTGTTTGTTGGGCAATTTATTTTTAACCAACCGATCGATCTCAACTTCAATCTATTTCAGGTCGTTTCACTGGCGATCGCCGTCGCTATTACCAATGTCATCACCTCCGGCGGACGTTCTAACTGGCTCGATGGCACTCTCCTCCTTGCTGCTTATATCCTTCTCAGTGTTGCTTTCTACTATCATCCCGCTTAAAGTCGTGCGCTATTGATTAGAGTTGCTCAGGTAGCAAGCGCGTCAGATCATGACTGCTTGTGCCCCTTGGATTGACCAAAACAGCCCCGATTGCTTGAGCGCCTGGGAACAGTGGGGCGATCGCCCCTTACCACAATCTCCTCCTCTGTTTCATCAGTCTGGTTCAGGCTGTAGGCAAGTTCTCCCACCTTTAACGCCACTTCTGCGGTCGGCGGCGCTTTAGCTGCCCCATATTGACGCGAATGCGGGTCGAGTCCAGTTGTGTCGCCGAAATATTGTCATACCAATTTGAAATGGAAACGCGACAGATGATCTGCTGAAAGCGGCAAAGAATTATCTTTAAGTATTTAAGAGTAGTTCTCATTAGAGATCTTAAAAAACAATACGCCTGGTAGTCAAAGTCAACTTCTGAAGTAACTCAGGTAGTTATAAAACCAAAGTACTTGCTTTTTATTCTCATTAAGCTTTATAGTGCGGTTGGAAATAGATGGGCTATGGCTTTCCTTTTTCTGTTCGCAATCTTTTCCAACACACTGTTATGTCCAAACTCATCGACGTTCTGATCTCAGGCGGGGTTGTTATCATCCCCCTCATTCTTTTTTCTGTCACAGTCATAGCGCTGGCGATCGAGCGATCGTTTTTTTGGTGGAAGGCGAAAAAGGAGCAAAAACGGGTGACCCGCAAAGCGCTGCAACTCCATCAAGAAGATCCGATGCTGGCAGAAGAACTGCTTAAAAAGCATATCGACTTACCAATCGCGCGTGTATTTTTAGAAGCACTTTCGATTCCGAATGCCACACCAACTGAATTTCGGCTAGCCCTAGATGCCGGAACCCAAGCCGAAATACCTAGCCTTAAATGCTTCAACAATGTGTTTGAGACGATTGTTGGTTTGGCTCCGCTGCTGGGATTGTTAGGAACGGTCACTGGCTTGATCCAGTCTTTTGGGTCGCTCACTTTGGGTGAGGTCGGGGGTTCTAAAACCTTAGGTGTGACCGCTGGAATCAGTGAAGCGTTGGTGTCTACGGCTGTTGGGTTGATTGTGGCAGTGATGGCGCTGATTGCCGCCAATATTTTCCGCTCATTTTATGCCCAGCAGATTGCTTATATTGATGAGTCTTGCACTCAGTTAGAGCTACTGCACCTGCGATCGCACCGGGAGGTCGCTCATGTCTAAACGTCGTCGTTTTGATCGGGATTGGCTCGATCAGCCGCTTGAAATTAAAAATGTCTTGCCCTTGATGGATGTGATGTTTGCCCTACTCACGTTTTTTATTATGTCTACTTTGTTTCTGACTCGCACGGAAGGACTGCCAGTCAACCTCCCTCAAGCAAAATCTGCGACAGAGCAGAAAACTCCTTCCCGCGCCACCCTAACGGTGACCGAAAAAAGCGAAGTATTTTTAAATAAACAAAAAATTGGTATTGAAGATGTAGGCGATCGCGTTCAGCAATTAGTAAAACCGAATCAAAACTTGATTGTAGTGCTAAATGCGGATCGCACAGTGGAACATGGCGAAGTGGTTTTAATTATAGATCAACTGCGTCAAATTCCTAACGTAAAAATGGCGATTTCAACGAAGCGGATCTAATGTAAAAATCTTCTTTTCCATAGCATCAAACTCGATAAAAACTTGAATTATGGACACCTTAGAACTCACTACTGCACAGCGCGAAAAAGAACGAAAATTTTTGTTCAAGTTGGTGTTGCTTAGCTTATTGGGATCGGCAATGCTCCACGCGATCGCGATGGCAGTTCCCACTTCTAACGGGTGGCGACAGGCGGCAGCCGAAGACAATGAAATGGAAATCGTGATTGAGAATGCTGAAGAGCCGCCCAAGGTGGAAGAGCCTCAAGAAGTTGTTCAAGAGCCAGAGCCAGAGATTGCCCCAGAACCGCAAGAGGTCGCCTTTACTTCCAATGTTGCACCGCCGCCCCTTGCTCCTGATACTCAAGCTCCCCTAGCACCCGGTGAAGATGCTCCTAGTGATCAACCACCTTCGCCAAATAGCGATCCAACTGCTCCCCTGACCAGCACCACTGGAGATACGGCAGTAGAGAAAGGGGGCGGCGGACCGATTACCAACCCTGACGGTGAAGGTGCCGGATTTGGAAATGCTAAGATGCCCGCGGGATTCAATCCAGCCGGAAAGCCCGATGGCGATGTTAAAGGGGTTCCAGGCGGCACACCGGGGGGAAATCCTGGCGGCACGACCAGCGGCACACCCGGCGGTAAAGGCACCCAAGTCACTTCCACGCGCCCAACTCCCCCACCGATCGCGCCAGTCGGTAAGCCAAAGCTAACTTGTTTAGAATGCCCCAAACCAAAATACAAAGGTGCGGAGGGCGATCCAAAAGTGACTTATGATATTGCCCCGGATGGCAGAGTGATCAATCTGCGGCTGCGGAAATCGAGCGGCAATGCAGACACCGATCGCGAAACCTTAGAAACCATGGGCAAATGGCGTTTTGATCCCAACACCGTGCCCGAAGGGGGGCGCAGCAATGTGCGAGTCAGAGTCACTTTTGAAGAAGAAGGGTCATCGTTTCAGCGTCAAAATGAGCAGCGACGACGAGAATCAGATCGGCAACGAGTGGCTGAAGAGGATCGGCAGCGGCGCGAAGCGGAACGCAAGGCTCCCGCTCCCGCAGCGGCGATCGACCCTCCCGCCAAGTCGGCTCCTGTTTCTGCTCCGGCTTTGGCACCCATTGCATCCCCTCCAGAACCTGCCTATGTGCCCCCCGCAGAACCCGTGTATGAAGCCCCTCCAGAACCTGCCTATGTGCCCCCTCCAGAACCCGTGTATGAAGCCCCTCCAGAACCCATTGAAGCCACACCATCTGTGGCACCCTAGTTGGATTCCTCAATACGGTGATTTATCAATCAGAGCCGATTAAGTGAATGATTCAAACAGCAGCACTTAGATAGAGATTTTAATAAGTATATAGTGCTTGCTTCTACGCTTTCCAAACTGGTTGGCAATGATTGATTTAGATGTTTTTCTTGTTTTATTAACGGAGTGATTTATGCAATTCAATGTAGTTAAAATGTGGGTCGGTGTAGGTGCGTTTGCGTTTGCAGAGGCAACTTCGATGGCGATCGCAAGTCTTCCACTCGCTGCATCTGAAGCGGTAGCAAAAACCGATGATAGCGCCCTCACTGTGATATCAGCCGAGGCTAAAACACCAACATCACCTTCCGCTCAGGGTAGTGGTGGCGGTGAAGCTCAGCCAGCATTTCAAGATAAATTAAGTGGTGCTCAGTTGGTGAATGCGCTGCGTCAGGGCGGGTACGTGATTTATTTTCGCCATGCCCAGACCGAAAAAGATTATGCTGACCAAGTTAGTGCTGTGATGGGTAAATGCGACACACAGCGGATGCTCAGCGAAGAAGGTTGGAAACAGTCAAAAATGATTGGACAGGGTTTTCAAGCGTTAAAAATCCCTGTAGGTACAGTCTACTCCAGTGAATATTGTCGGGCATGGCAAACAGCAGATTTAGCATTTGGACGCTATCAGAAAACAGCCGCGCTTAATTTTCCTAAATCGGCGGAGTATACCGATACCCAAAAAGCCCAAATGCGAGCGGCTCTTATGCCCATGCTGATCGCTCCGCCTGCCGCAAGCATGAATACCGTGATTGTGGGACACGATGATCTGTTTGATGCCGTCGTGGGAATTTATCCAGAACCCCAAGGAATTGCCTACATTGTCAAAGCTCAACCGGGCGGCAAGCTGGATGTTGTTGCCAATGTAGAGGCGGGTGAGTGGCTGCAACTGCCCCGATATTAACAAATATATCTGGGTGCTGATGAATGGTAATCTGCATTGCCCACGGTTTGACCCGTGACCCAGCCAACGCGATCGCATCTAAACTTGATCCTAGTCATTTTATAGATGAACAAAGCACCGCAGCGTGGCACGCTAAGCCGGTCAAGCGTAATACGCAGCTTAAAAGTGATGCCGTGCGCAGTGTTGCTATTCGCACCCGGATTCACACCCAGATTTAATACGCAATCCAGAGCGATGCTGTGTTTCAGATTGCTCCCCTGCCCACAACAATCAGCCCGTTGCTATGAAGTCGCTATGGAGTATGGCAGTCATGTAGACAACGCCTTTATGGAAGATGATTTCCGTCGGCTGGGTGCAAAGTCTAGCGAGAGATGCTCACGATCGCAAGATTTTGTTCGATTTCAATACCGCCCGTCAGTCATTGTTTGCTCAGCAGGGTAAAACTTCAGAGTTCGATTTGATTTCCAAAAGCCATATCAACTTGTTGCGGAGATGGGAAAATATTTAATGGGTCAACCATTCGCTAAACGGCTTCTGCGCCCTGTGCCAATCACTTTCTGCCTGTTGATTGGGCTGCTCTTCACCATCAGCCTTTCTCTCTGTCAAGGCACTATTCCTATGAGCCTGACTCAGTTAGGACAAGCTTTTCTGCGTCAGGGCGATCCGCTCTACCAAACGGTGATTTGGGAGTTGCGCTTGCCCCGCATTTTGGCGGCATTGGTTGTGGGTGCGGCGCTGGGGATGTCGGGAGCCTTGTTGCAGGGAATGCTGCGAAATGGATTGGCAGATCCGTATGTATTGGGCATTTCCTCCGGCGCGGGTTTAATTGCAACCCTGCTGTTTGCCATCGGTGGCTTACAAAGCTGGGTGCCCGTCGCTGCCTGGATTGGAGCAATGCTGACTGCTGCTATGGTCTACCTACTAGGATTCACTCGGACAGGACTCGCCATCGAACGATTACTGTTAGCCGGGATTGCGGTGAGTTCGTTGTTAGGAGCATTTCAAGCGGTCTTGCTGCTGCTGACCGAAGAAGGGCGGGTGCAATCGGTGTTGAATTGGCTGTTGGGCAGTCTGAACGGACGCGGCTGGAGTGAAGTGTGGATGGTGGCTCCTTATGTGGCGATCGCGCTACTCGGCGGCTGCCTACTGGCTCGGACGCTCAATGTGATGAACTTGGGCGATGAAATGGCGACGGGGTTAGGCATTTCCTTAGGGCGATCGCGGTTGATGATTGGGGCGATCGCCAGCTTGTTAGCCGCTAGTGCTGTCAGCATTTCTGGACTCATCGGCTTTGTCGGATTAGTCGTTCCCCACGGCATTCGCTTGTTAGTTGGAAACGACTACCGCTGGGTGCTGCCGCTGTCTGCCCTAGGTGGTGCTTGGGTGCTGACTTTTTCTGATTGGCTAGCACGCATTGGCGCGATCGAACTGCCCGTTGGAGCCGTCACCGCAATCCTCGGCTCTCCCCTCTTCATTCTGTTAATTTACCATCTTCGTCAATAGGATAAAAACTACGGAGTGCGAAGTTCAAAGTAATTCTAAAACTCAAAACTCAAAACTTAAAAACCACTTTATCTAGACACTGTTGACATCAAATAGATATGACATCAATAACCGCAGCCTCACTGCTAGACATTCAAGGGGTCGTTGGAGGCTATCAAACCCAGCCGGTTGTGAAGGATATTCACTTCTCACTTCAGCAGGGTGAATGGCTGAGTTTGGTAGGGGCGAATGGGTCAGGCAAATCGACCTTGCTAAAGTTGATCAGTCGAGTGTTGCTACCCCAGAAAGGAGTCGTACTGCTGGATGGTGCGGCGATTCATACCCAATCTGCCCAAGCGATCGCCCAACAAATGGCACTTTTACCGCAACAGCAAACCATTCCGGCGGGGTTAACAGTGCAGCAGTTGGTTAGTTTAGGGCGATCGCCCCATCAATCTTGGTGGCAGTGGGATCTCACCGAGGAGGACTGGCACTATGTCACTACCGCGATCGCCGAAGTGCAATTAGAGGAGTTTCGCGATCGCTCGGTTGAGCAACTCTCTGGCGGCGAGCGGCAGCGGGCATTTTTAGCGCTGGCACTGGCACAAAACCCTAGAGTGTTGCTATTAGATGAACCGACTACTTATTTGGATGTGCGATATCAACTAGAGCTATTAGAACTATTAAAACGGTTAAATCAAACTCAAAAATTATCCATTATTACCGTGCTACACGATGTCAATCTGGCGATCCGCTACAGCGATCGCATTGCCATGATGCATCAAGGGTGCCTCTGGGCGATCGGCACACCATTTGAGGTGGTTACACCTGTTAACTTACGACAAGTCTTTGAGATTGAAGCAACCCTGCTAACAACCCCAGTAGGTCTACAGATTTGCCCATTCCTCTGAGAGGATTCTCAATAAGCAATCTCAGATGATCATGACTTAGATGATAGTCCTAAAAACTCGAAAGCTCCTCAAACAGAAGGCTTATGGCTCTTGTTTGCGAGATTTGAATGCCTATTGATTTGTTGATCGAAATCTAAAGTTTTAGGTCTAAATCACTTGACATGTACTCTCAACTAATGAGAATCTATGTTGATAGAGTTCTCTGTTAATCACTCCTAGAAACCTTGGCACTTTTACAAAATCACTGGATTCAAAAGCCTACTTTAAGATGGCTTTAGGGCATTCTCAGGGTCATGCAGATGATATAGACCCTTGACTTTCTTATGTTTTGTTGTGAGGATTTCTGTGAATTATTTGTATTTAAGAAATGTTTTGTTGTTTATTATTCTCATTTGGAATGCAGCGATTCAGCCTGGGCGATCGCAATCAATAGCTTTAGGGATATCAGCAGAAAATCATAGTAATAGTCCCTCATCCAAGCTTGAGGAGGCACCCCCACAAAACCCCCATCTCCCCGTTGCCTCCTCTTCCTCCCCCTCTTCAGTTCGGCGCTTGAAAGAATTTCAGCCTACCCTCACTCGCGCTCACTGGCTTGTGCAAACTCCTACAACTCCCGAAAAAACTCCCGTACCCGCCAAAGTTCAAGACAGTAAGGTTCAAGACCGTGATGATGATGACGAAGAAGAAATCACCGTGACCGGAACGCGCACCCCTCGACCCGTTCGGCTTTCTCCCGCTGGCATTTCAGTTGTTGATGAGCAGGATATTGATCGCTTTTTGATGCAAGACCTGCGCGATTTATTCAAATATGAGCCAAACGTTTCCGTGGGCAATAACCGTCGCTATGGGCTGCAAGATATCACCATTCGCGGCATTGGTGGCAATCGGGTTCTGCTGCAAGTTGATGGCATTCGCTTGCCAGGGCAATTTCAGTTTGGTACGCCTTCCATCGGTCGCGACTATGTAGACTTAGATGCGTTGCAACGGGTGGAAGTAATTCGCGGTCCGGCTTCGGCGCTCTACGGCAGTGATGCCTTAGGTGGTGTGGTCACTTTCAAAACTCTTGATCCCGCTGAGGTGTTAGAGCGATTTAGTCGCCAAGATGCGCTGACTACATTTTCGACACAGTATGACACCAGCGATCGCAGTTGGGTCAACACTGCCGCGATCGCCTTTCGCGTGGGCGAATTTGAAGCGTTATTTGGCTACACCCGGCGCGATGGCAACGAAGCAAGAGTGCCGACAGACAACGAGTTTGTGGACTCGCGCACCAACAGCCGCAACAACTATTTAATCAAGCTAAACTACAATCTTAGCACCACGAGTAAATTCACATTTGCCACCGAAATTTATCGGAATGAAGATGACTTTAAAGTTGCCGATATCATTGCCCGCGACTTAATTGGTCCAACTGGTTTTCGCGGACAGGACGAATCCTTAGAAAACAAAACTCGCCGCGATCGCGTTAGTCTTGGCTACACCTTTAATGACCCTAAAAGCACCGGGTTTTTATCCGCAGCGCGGGTGCAAGTTTACTTTCAAAATGCTCAAGTAGAAGAAGAACGCATCCAGGATTTTGTGAGGACTGGCGCAGGTAGCGATCGTCGTCGAGTCCGAAATCTCAACAATGAATTTAGCGATCGCGTGTTTGGCGGCGAAATTCAACTGCAAAGCAGCTTTCGCTTTAGTGACAGCATCCTCAACAAGCTCACCTACGGGATTGATGTTTCCTCAACCTACAACGATCGCACCCGCGACGGCATCGAATCGCAATTCAACGCGGCTGGCAGCGTATTACGCACCACCAATCTCATCGGTGCCGACAACTTCCCCGTTAAAGACTTTCCCGACTCCACCACTACCCGCCTAGGCATCTACGCCCAAAACGAAATCGAGTTTGCCAACACCTTCATTCTGATTCCCGGCATTCGTTTCGATTACTACAGCCTCAAAACTAATCCAGATGCGCTATACGCCCGGAACGTGGGTGCCGTTGCCGCCGATCTGAATGCATCCGCCGTGTCGCCCAACCTGGGTCTTGTTTGGCGCATTACACCAGAAGTTTCCCTCACCGGACGCTATGCACGGGGTTTTCGGGCACCGCTCTACAGCGAAATCAACGCCGGATTCACCAACCTGACTAGCCCCACCTTTCGCTACAAAACCCTCTCCAACCCCAACCTCAAGCCCGAAAGCAGCGACACCTTTGAACTGGGAGTGCGCGGCGGATTTCGC
>JBGSWI010000150.1:0-24089 GCA_041752515.1 Leptolyngbyaceae cyanobacterium
TACTCAGAGGAAGAATCTAGTGAGGAGTATGAAGAGGAAGAAATAGAAGATAGCAGCGAAGAAGAGGAAGAATTTAGTGAGGAAGAAAGCGAGGAGTGTGAAGAGGAAGAAATAGAGGACAGCAGCGGAGAAGAGGAGGAAGATTACGAAGAATCAGAAGGAGAGGAAGAGGAGGCTGATGCAGAAGGTTACGGAGACGAAGAGGAATAAAAGCCTTAGAGACTTAAACCGATTACATTTCTCTGCAAGGATGTTTTGTAAAATATCCTTGCAGAGCGAATTAGTATTGCTACCAAGGTTGGGATGAGGCTATTTCGTTTTTTACTTCTTCAGGGTTTTGACCGTGAGGATCTGTGGCGGAGTGGAGTCGGGGGGATAGAGAAAATCGAACTGAACGAGGCGACGATCGCCCGGTTTCATTATCATCACGGCTAAGGGTTCGCCCTGCTGTCCCCGTCGCTGCACCAGATGAATGTAGCGGGTTTGGGGCAGGCGGCGATCGTCGGTATAGCGTAGGCGCACGGTTCCCCGAAAAAAGACTTGGCGCGGCACCGGCTCTAAGAACCGCAAATTTCCATCCTTGGGTTGGTCTTCTTTAATTGGCGTTTCTAGCGTGATGGCAACGGTTTGGGTTTGATCGCTAAGATTTTGCAGGGGCAGCGTCAAGTTATATTCGATCGCGTAATTCCCGTGTGCTTGATAGGCGGTATCGGGGTAACGCGCCACCATTCGTGCAGTTTGATTTTGCCCCGTGCCCAACGTGCCTCGCAGCAGGGTACTCAGCCCATAGGAAAAAGCTTGTCCGGCTGGGGGAATGGTGAGTGACCAAGTTGCCGGTTTATTGAGTTGAATGCCGGGAGGATCAACAATCTGGGTTGTCCAGCGCGACCCTTTTGCCACCCCCGCCACACGCCCATAAATAATCTGTCCCGTTGTTTGATCGAGCGGCGTGGGTGTTTTGTCGCGAGGTTCCGCCAGTTTGCCAGAATCTACTACTGCTTGCCATTCTGCCACTGTGGGAGCGCGTTCTGTGCCATTGGCATCAGTGGGAGCAAATAGCGCCAAACTAGCCGCATAAACGGGGGCATTGCTGGAGAGGCGCATCAAGGTCGATCGCCCATTGATTGGCGGCTGCAACTCCTTCACCGGAATCGGCAAATTCAGCAACATCCGGCTTTCACCGGGCGGAATCAAAATTTGAGCCGGAAAGCCTTCGGGTCGTTTTCCGCGCAAAATATCCAGCATGGCACGGCTACCCGGTCCCGCAAACACCGTGCCTCGTGGATTATCTACATAGGCAGGCAGGTCAATAAAGGGCGCATCGGGCTGGCTCAAATAGCTTGCGGCTTGCAAAATATCCACTGTCACGGGCTTGCCGCCGGGATTGTGCAGCAGCACACCGAGATACAGCGTCCTCAAATCATTCGGTGTTTTAGCTTTGGCGATGTGGTGGGCAAATACATCAAAACGCCCTTGCAGCGGCAGATTCAAATGGGCAGCCGGGGTGCGTTTACCCGCAGGCGAAAAGGTAGACAGCAAGATGCCCTCGGTTTGCACCAACTCCGGGCTGTTGCTGTTAAACACCAACACAGAATCTAGCTTTCCCGGCAACACGCGCACGGCTTGGGGCACTTTGACTTCTTGAGAGGCAGGCGCAGGACTCGCCTGGGCAACCATCACAGCCGATAAAAACGACAACATAAACGCAGGTGATAGGACGATTTAAATTAGCCAGCGGCTAAAGGCTGAAGCAGTTTCAAAATGGTGGAAAAATCTTGGACGATCGCCTCTAAATTTTCGGGGTTTAGTGGAGGAATATGCACAAATAAACAGTGCGTTTCAAGCTGATGGGATTGAATATATTTGAGGATTGAGTAGTACAAATAGTTGCAGACAAAGCGCCCGGTGTTATGGCTAATCGTTATAGTTTGGGTCTGTTCAACTAAGGGTTTTAAGGGAATGCTGGTATACAAAATATCGCCTTGATGCTTGCCATTCGCTTCGACGGTGAGGTGCGATCGCTTTTCTGCCATGCCACAACAAACAATCAGATCGGGCTGCAATGTTTCAACCACAGCCAACACTTTTTCGGGGGCAAGCTGAAAATCGACCGGAATATTTCGGGCTAAGTGCGTGTGTTGCGGCAGTAGCTTACGCTGCAACAATTCGGCAATCAGATCATCCGATGAGTTAGAGGATTGAGTGGGTTTCCAAGTGTCGAAGGTGGTAATCAGAATGGACATTGGGCGGTGATTAGGAAGGAGTTTTGAGTTTTGAGTTTTGAGTTTTGAATTGTAGAGATTAAGAGTTTTGAATTGAGAGTTTTGAGTTCCAACGGGTCAGTTCGCTGACTGGTCGCGCAAGAGTTTGTTATTCAAACTACAATTTTACTGACGAAGGTCACAAAGGATGCAAAATAATGCCAACGATCGCCGTAGTAGATTACGACATGGGCAACCTGCACTCTGCCTGCAAAGGTCTGGAAAAAGCAGGTGCAACCCCTCACATCACCGATTCGCCGATCGCAATTGACCAAGCTGACGCGATCGTGTTGCCCGGTGTCGGTTCCTTTGATCCGGCAGTCCAACACTTGCGATCGCGCCAGTTGGAAGCACCGCTTAAACGGGCTATCGCCAGCGGCAAACCTTTTTTGGGCATTTGTTTAGGCTTACAAATCTTGTTCGACTCTAGCGAAGAAGGACAGGAACCCGGTTTAGGCATTATTCCGGGCACCGTCCTACGATTCACCCGCGAACCCGGCATCACGATTCCGCACATGGGCTGGAACCAGTTAGATTTCACCCAGCCGGATCTGGCGCTGTGGCAACAACTTCCCGTTAATCCCTGGGTCTATTTCGTCCATTCCTACTACGTTGCGCCAGTTGACCTCACCCTGCAAGCCGCCACCATTACCCACGGTAGCCAAACCGTCACCGCCGCGATCGCCCGTGACAACCTGATGGCAGTCCAATTCCATCCCGAAAAGTCTTCCACAGATGGGCTGCGAATCTTGGCAAATTTTGTCGAGCTGGTGGAAAGCAGTCAGCGGTCAACCCTGGGCAACTCGATCGCGGCAATTCAATGACTCTGCGCATCTATGGCAATCGCCCCCTCAAAACCCTGTCGGGCAAAGACACGCGCCCGACCCAATCCATGGTGCGAGAAGCCTTGTTTAATATGTGGCAAGGTGCGATCGCCCAATGTCGCTGGCTCGACCTTTGTGCTGGCAGCGGTGCTATGGGTGCAGAAGCGCTGTGTCGTGGAGCTTCTACCGTCGTAGGCATCGAACAATCGTCTCGCGCTGGGGCGGTGATTGAGCAAAACTGGCAGCAGGTGGCGGCGGCGGGGCAAACCTTTCAACTGATTCGCGGCGATGTGATCAAAAAATTGCCAGTCCTGGCGGGACAGCAATTTGATCGAATTTACTTTGATCCGCCCTATGGCAGCGAGTTATATCAACCCGTGCTAAACGCGATCGCAGACTACAATTTGCTATCTGCAAACGGCGAACTGGCGGTAGAACACAATCCCAAGCGATCGGATTTTTCGCCCCCCGCAACCTTAGAAGTGTGCCGTCAAAAAAACTACGGCAACACGGCATTAACGTTTTACCAACTAAAAAATTGAGCCAAGCGATCGCCACAATCGAGATCAATCCTTCAAAAAATCGAGTCAGTGTGGCGAAAAATCTTAAAAAAAAGTGTAATCAAACTAAAGATCGATCGTACTAAAGTTCAATCGTACTGTTACGCTAAAACTGAGTAGCATCCAAACGGTCTACCGTATGATTCCTCAGAGACTGGTTCTTAAAAACTTCCTTAGCTATCAAGCCGCGACTCTAAACTTTCAAGGGTTGCACACCGCCTGTATTAGTGGTGCCAATGGAGCCGGAAAATCTTCTTTACTAGAAGCGATCGCCTGGGTGATTTGGGGTGAAAGCCGCGTCACCTCTGAAGATGATGTCATCCACAGGGGCGCTCAAGAAGTGCAAGTTGATTTTATCTTTACGACCCATCAACACACCTATCGCATTCTTCGCACCCGCCAACGCGCCCAAGGAACGACGCTGGAATTTCAGGTAGCAATGGAAGGTAAAGAGGAACCAGGAGTCAGGGGTCAGGGGTCAGAAGATGAAACTCAAAATATCTCCTGCGGAGACGCTACGCGTTGGCAAAGCCAGTCCAAAGGACTTACAAAACTCAAAACTCAAAACTCTCCCCACGCTTCCCTTCGCTTTCGATCGCTGACGGCTAGAGGGGTTCGGGCAACGCAGCAGTTGATTGTGCAGCATTTGAAGCTAGATTATGACACCTTCATCAATTCGGCTTATCTGCGGCAAGGGCGCGCCGATGAGTTTATGGTCAAGCGCCCGACGGAACGCAAACAAATTTTGGCAGATTTACTGAAGCTCAATCAATACGACGAGTTGGCAGAAAAAGCGAAAGATCAATCGCGGCAGCTAAAAGGGCAAATTGATTTGTTAGAACGCAATTTGGCGGCGATCGCGGAGCAATTGCAGCAGCAAACCGCGATCGCCACAGAACAGGCGATCGTCGAAGCAACCCTGGCGGAGATGCAGCGCCAGCAGATCGAGGATGAGGCAACGCTCCAGGCGCTTCAAGCCAGCCAACAGCAGCGGCTCACCTGGCAACAGCAGTTAACCTGGCAACAGCAGCAAGAAAAAATGTTGGAGCAAGACTGTCAGCGCTTTCACCAAGAACTTGCAGCGATGCGGCAGCAACAGCAAGAAATAGAAGCCTTATTGCAACAAGCCGCCGCGATCGTGACTGGCTATGCTCGGTTTCAAGCTTTACAGTTGCAAGAGGAACAGTTTTCTGCCAAGTTCAAAACTCATCAATTAATTCAAACTCAACAACAGCACTATCAGCAGCACCAACAAGAAAAAATTGCCGAACTCGATCGCCACCTTCAGCAAACTCAAACCCAGCTTGAAGCGTTAGCTCAGCAAGAGCAAGAAATTCAGCACAGTCTGCACAAAACCGCAGAGGTCGAAAAAGCGCTGAAAGAATTGCAGCAAGCCCGCTCTGACTTAACTCGGCTGGATCAGCTTCAATTTGAGGCGGCTCCATTATTTCAGCGTCGTCAGCAGCTTCAACAACAGCTTGATCGCAGTCACACTCGCCTATCGGCACGGCTAGAAGAACTCCGCGCCTCCGCCGATCAACTCAGCCATCAACAACAGCGTCAGCCCGAACTTCAGCAGGCAGTCATGGCGGTGAGCGATCGCATTGCCCAGTTAGAATCTCAGCGCGACTATTTGCAGCAAGTGAGAGAAAAAGGCGTAGAGCGTCGCAGTTTTATGGAGCGGCTGCAAGCCCAGCAGCGTGACTATGAAACCCAGTTGGCAGAAGTGGATCAAAAGATTTGTTGGCTCAACCAAGAAGGTGCTAATCCTGAAGCGCCGGGTCCCACCTATCCACCCTGTCCGCTGTGCGATCGCCCGTTAGATGAGCATCACTGGAGTTTGGTTTTAGACAAGCATCAAATCACGCGGTCGGAAATCTTGCAGGAAATTTGGGTGATTCGCGAACAACTCTCCGCTTCAGAGCGAGAAATTCAAATTTTGCGCCAAGAATATCGCGAAGTAGACCAAGGCTTAACCGAGTACAGCACCGTCTTGGAACGACGCGGACAACTGCAAGAACAACTGCAATCCACTCTGTCAGGACAAGCAAATTTAAGCCAACTGGAGACAGAAGCGGCAAAGTTAGAACACCTCTTAAACATGGGTGACTATGCCTCCGATGTGAGCGAAGAGCTAGCGCAAATTGATCACCGCCTGCACCAGCTAAACTACGACGAAAAAGATCACGCCCTCGCCCGTGGACAAGTCGATCGCTGGCGTTGGGCAGATATTAAACAGGCAGAACTCAAACAGGCACGGCAGCGTCACGCTAATCTTATGCAGCGGCTACCCCAGCTTCAGGCTCAGCAGAGCGAACTTAAAAACCAAATTGAGCAATCCACAATAGACTATGCAACTGCCTTAACTCAGTTTAATCAACAGCTTGCCGAAGTTGGATACGACTTAGATCAGCACAATGCATCGCGCATCGCTTTAAGACAAGCGCAACCCTATCAATTACATTATCAAGAACTTTATAAATATCAGCAGCAATATCCTCAATTTCAACGCCGATTAGCAGACTTAGAATCTAGCTTAAGCAAGCGTCAAAGTAACCTAAAAATCGCTCAAGCACAAATTAAAACACTCCAGCAGCATCTCCGAGAAAACCCCGATCGCCGCCAGCCGATTCAAACCCTCGAACATCACATCAAAGTGCGTCGGAGCGAGTTAGATCAGCAACTTTCAACTTTTGGTCGGCTCCAACAACAGCAGCAGCAGTTTGCACTTTTAGCTCAGCAGCAAGCCGCGATCGCCCAACAGCTTCAAACCCTGACTCATCAACAGCGCGTTTATCAAGAAGTCGCCCAGGCATTCGGCAAAAACGGCATTCAGGCATTGATGATTGAAAACGCCCTGCCCCAGCTTGAAGCTGAAACCAACCGCATTTTAGGACGACTCAGCGCCAATCAATTGCATATTCAATTTGTGACGCAACGATCCGGTGCGAGTTCTAAAGCCAAGCTGAAACAGGCAAAATGGAGCGAAACGCTGGATATTGTGATTGCCGATACTCAAGGAACGCGCCCCTACGAAACTTATTCTGGCGGGGAAGCCTTTCGGGTTAACTTTGCGATTCGGCTAGCATTGGCACGTTTTTTAGCTCAACGATCGGGCACCGCGCTGCAAATGCTAATTGTCGATGAAGGCTTTGGCACTCAAGATGCTGAAGGGTGCGATCGCCTGATTTCTGCCATTAACGCGATCGCCTCCGACTTCGCTTGCATCCTCACCGTCACCCACGTTCCCCACTTCAAAGAAGCCTTCCAGTCCCGCATTGAAGTGATCAAAACAGACCAAGGCTCTCAATTACAGTTTGCAATGTAACAACCCAGGTCAAGCGATGGGCAGCTTTTCCGAAACAAAATTAAGTGTAAAAATAGTCAAAATAAGGATTCTGTTTAATTCAAGCATCCTCACTGAAACGGCTAGCCCACGATTAAATGTCAAATAGACTCTCTAGTTTGCCCTCCTACCTACCATGACTCTCTCTAAAACTGAAGCAAAACAACTGTTTGAACGCCTAATTTTTGAAGAAACCGATCCGCGCGATTGGGTCGAAGATGTCTGGGGCTTAAGTCCCCTATTGGGCGACAGTGCCGCTAAACTACTAGAAGCGTTTGAAGCGGTGATTGAATGTTGCCCTGAAGAACATCTAGAGCATCTCGTTCTGACCCATCTGCCGCTGGATGAGCCAATCTAGCTAACTTTCACACTTACTATGAGTTTTTACATCTCTGCTCGTTTCATTGATAAGCTGTCAGTCCACATCACCAAGAACTACCTTAAGCTACCCAACGTCAAAGTGCCTTTGATTTTGGGCGTTCATGGGCGCAAGGGGGAAGGAAAATCGTTTCAGTGCGATTTAGTGTTTGAGCGGATGGGCATCGATGTCGTTCATATGTCTGCTGGAGAGTTGGAAAGCCCAGATGCCGGTGATCCTGCCCGACTGGTTCGGTTGCGCTATCGAGAAGCCGCCGAAATGGTGAAGGTGCGCGGCAAAATGGCAGTGCTGATGATTAACGATATTGATGCCGGAGCCGGACGGGTTGATCAATACACCCAATACACCGTGAACACGCAACTGGTCAATGGCACGTTGATGAATATTGCCGACAATCCGACCAATGTTCAACTGCCGGGTAGCTATGATTCTGAGCAAATTCAACGCATTCCGATCATTGTGACGGGGAATGATTTTTCCACGCTCTATGCTCCGTTGGTGCGAGATGGGCGGATGGAGAAGTTTTTTTGGGAACCCAACCGGGACGATCGCATTGGCATTGTCGGCGGCATTTTTCAAGCCGATCAACTTGCCAGACCCGATATTGAAGCGCTGGTGGATACGTTTCCAACCCAATCGATTGATTTTTTTGGTGCGGTGCGATCGCGCCTTTATGACGAACAAATTCGCCAACTCATTCACGATGTTGGTTTAGACCGGATCTCTCAGCGCATTGTTAATAGTGCAGACCGCCCCCCAGAGTTTCACAAGCCCGATTTCAGCCTGCCGCATCTGATTGAAGTAGGGAACGAATTGGTGCAAGAGCAACGGCGAGTTCAAGAAATGCGTTTGGCAGAAGAATATAACAAATCTCTTTACTTCAACCGTAAACTAGGCGATACGGCCAATACTGGCTTGCCTAAAAGCGAAGCCATTCACGATCGCGACTTCTTCCGCGCTTACAATCCTGATTTAGAGCAGGACAGGAATCTCCCCGTGACGACGCAGCCCGTGACCCCATCAGCCGCCCCCATGAGCTATGCTGGACAACCCTCCAGTACTCCTCTTACCCCAGACATGGTGTCGGAAGTGAACCGGATTTTGGGGCAAGGCTATCGCTTGGCGATCGAAACGGTCGATGAACGTCGCTTTCGGACAGGCTCTTGGAACTGTTACGGTAGCTATGAAGGAGAAAGTGCGATCGCGATCGCGGCTTTAGAAACCTGTCTTACCGAATCTTTCAACCAGTATGTGCGGCTCGTTGGCATTTCATCGCGCGATCGTCGCCGCATAACGGAAACTATTATTTATCGTCCCAATTCAAAAAACGTCGCTTAGGTCAAATGGTTAATTCAAACCGCGATTGCCCCACCTTTTTATGGATGCCGCGCCCCCAATCTACTTAACTTGTTCAAACGGTTCAAAGCAAGCTTAACTTTCCAAAGCTTGCTGTTTTCCATCGCGGCTATTTGCAACCTAGACTGATCCAGATCTGCCTCAAGTTGCTTCAGTTGCGCTTCATTTAACAACGACTGCTGCAAAAATTGTGCAAAATCTGCTTGAACTTTTTGTAATTGCAGATCTAAATCGGCAACACGCTGCTGCGATTCTGCCAGCGCGTTAGAGCTAGGGGCGACACCATCTTGCGAAATGCCATGCCCAAAAGGAATGAAGTAAGAAGTTTGCCACTGCCCACACACCAAGGTAGGCTGCGGCAATTGAAAATAAGAGCCATCTTTAGCCGACTGGTACGCAATTTGTAATATAGGGCGATCGCTGGGTATTGTTGCCTCTTCCGAATAATGCCAAGTCAGGAAATCCATAAATAAAACATCCCCAACCTCCAGCGATGGAGTTACCACATCCATCGCTGGAAACTCGTCAGGAGAAATAGTTCCCCGAACCCCTAAATTGCCAAATCGGTGAGAACCTCGGATAAACTTCAATCCTCCCGTATCTTCGTTATGAGGCTGCAAAGGAATAAACACCGCCAGCTTGTCAAGACTCCCATGAAAATAGGGCATATCTTGGTGATTCGCAACAGAGCCATTCCAGTGCCGATCCTTCACCAACAACCGATTCATATAAAGGGCAATGTTTTCTTCTTGCAAAAATATTTTCGTTGCATCAAGCAGTGACTCTTGCTGGTAAAGCTGTCCAAGCTCTGAAGGTAGCGTGCCCGAAACAAACCGATCTGAGCGTTGAAGATGACCCGTCTGAGACTGAATCTCCGCTTGAGATAGCTTCCAGCCAGTGACAAGTGAACAAACCTGCTCGGAAGTAAAAAACTCACGGGCAATTAAAAAACCATCTTCCCGAAAGCGTTGAACATCAATATCTTGAAACATCACCAGACTAAACACCCCTTAAAACTAATTGTTAAATATAAACCACTGATTTTGCCAATGGTCCTGATAAATTTCTACAAGCTCAATCCTTGGGTTTACCTTCATCCAATCTAGTGCGGCTGCCCGCTCACCAACCTCTCGACTTGCCCGACATAATCGCCAGTCGTCAAAATAAATTAAGCATCCCGGCTCCAATAAAGGAGTGATAAATTCTAAAACTTGTGCTGTGGATTCATATAAATCACAATCGATCACACACACTGAAACGGATGCGGGTTCCAGCCCATACAAAGATGGGGGCTGCCCCACCAGAGTTTTTGCATAAAAGCCAGGGACGACTTTCAAGCGTTCTTGATCTACTTTAAGCATCTCAGATAATGCCATAAAGGAACTAAGACCAAAATTATAAGTGTGTTCGCGAAAATCGCCACCCGTTGTGATGGTCTCCAGTTCTTTAGGTTTTGGTAAACCCTGAAATGAATCAAAAGCATAAAAGTCTCCTTTTAGCCAGTGACGAAACCGAAAATAAGCTGGAAAAAAAGACCTTCCCCAGAAAGTTCCAAATTCTAAATAGTGACCGCTTAACCCAGAACGAGCGACATACTCGACGGGAACCGATTCGCGCCACGCCGTTTGCTGAGTGAGGTTCACGATAGCAGGTTGAACGACCCACGCTGGATCTGCTGGCAACACTAACAAATCACGTTGAATAACCTGCTCAATTAAGCGTAAAATCCATGGAAAATTAGCCTGATCAACGATAACAATCGCATCAATTTTTTCAAAAGAACAAGCGGCAGTTGGAGACAATATCGGCAGATTGCTAGGCACAAAGGGATGGAAAAGTGGTTTCCCATCCCCCGCCTGAATCAGGGCAGTAATCCCTGGATTACTTAGCCTGAGCAGCAAAGTAACGGATGCTGGTAGATGGTCATAGTAGCAAAGGGCAATATACCTTGCTCCCTGCGACTGAGCAAAAGCTAGGGTTTTCTGTAGCTCCTTGACTGAAGACAAAACATTCATTTTTCACCCTGAATTGCTGAATTACAGCCCCGCATCACTCTAAGTAATATTTATGAGAATTGAAGAATTCTACTCGAAACAAACCTAGTTGTAAAAACTTATGCTGTTACTGCATATTGGCTTACGTAACCGTGAATGTTATCACGGATTGTTGCTGAAAGTAGGCGGTCGGTCGGCAACGTCGAGGTATCTGCTTCAAAGACGGCACAGAGTGACTTTGCAACTAAAGCTCTGCCGTCAAGCTAGTAGCCTTGGTTGGAGCGCTCAGGGCTAAAGCTCACATCAAAGCCTCAATATCGCAAGCTTCAATATCGAAAACCTGTGGTTGGAGCGTAGTCGAAGTCCAACTCCAAAAGCGGTACGGACAATGATTGTCGGACTATGTAGTTGACATAGGTAGCGATACCAGAGATTCTAGATTAGCAATTATGATAGCTTCAGAAGCTTATAGAAATGCCAGTTTCATTTCAGACAAAGCACCTATTTTCTAAAGCTCAGCGATACGAGGATTTACTTCGTGTTTTGGTAAGGCGTAATCTCAAAGTCCGATACCGAGGCTCGTTTTTAGGTGCTTACTGGTCACTGCTCAATCCCTTAATGATGACTGGGCTATACGCTGCAATTTTTGGTAGAGCATTTGCGTCTTATTATGATAACTCTCTGCTGAAGTATATTCTTGCGGCATTCACCGGGTTAATTATTATCAACTTTTTTTCGGCTTCTACTACTCAATCGCTGACGAGTGTGGTTGCCAATGGCTCATTGCTCAACAAGGTGCAATTACCACCCAGTATTTTTCCGGTTTCGGTTTTGGCAGCCAATATAGTTCAGTTTGCCATTAGTTCACTACCGCTCTTGATGCTGGTTACGCTGATCACTTCGGGCAATCCGCTGTTAGTGACATTGCTGCTGGTTCCTATTTTTTCCCTGATTCTGGTCTGCGCAGGCATTGGACTTCTTACCAGCGCACTGTATGTTTTTTTTCGAGATTTACCCTATTTTTATGAGCTATTAGTCTTTGTGCTCTGGTTGAGCAGCCCGATTTTTTACCCTGAAGATATTGTTCCAGTGGAGCTTAAGCCGCTTTTGGCGCTCAATCCGCTTTTCCCAATTATTGCAAGCATTCGCCAGATTGCTGTACTGGGTCAGTTGCCTGACTTCCATTTGTTATTAGGGTCACTTTTAAGCGGAATAGTTATGTTGGGTTTGGGGTTAGGTTGTTTTCGATGGTGGCGATCGCAATTCATGGATTTACTGTAGATGGAAGCCATTCGCTTAGACCACGTTTCACTGATCCGGCGAACTCAGGAAGAATTTTCTTATGACCTGAAGAAAACGCTGTTGTCTTTTGTAGAAGGAAAGTATCGACAACCTTCTAGGAGATGCGTGTTGGACAATATTTCATTGGCGATCGAGTCGGGCGAAAAGGTTGGAATTATCGGCTCCAATGGATCGGGCAAGTCAACCCTGCTCAAAGTGATTTGCAAGATTTTAGAGCCGACCAGTGGAACAGTCCGGGTGAAGGGGAATATCGCACCCTTAATTGAGCTAGGCGCTGGGTTTGATAGTGATATGTCTGTTCTGGAGAATATCATTCTATACGGAGTAATGCTGGGATTTACTGAACAGGAAATGCGCCGCAGAATTCCCGAAATAGTAGAGTTTGCTGAATTGGAAGAGTACGTCTCAGTGCCCGTCAAAGCGTTATCGTCTGGCATGGTGGCTCGATTAGGGTTTGCGATCGCGACCGATATTCAACCCGATATTTTGATTTTGGATGAAGTCCTTTCCGTCGGCGATGAAAGCTTTAAGAACAAATCCAAAAAGCGGATCGAAAAATTTTGGCAAGCTCATGCATCAATATTACTGGTCTCTCATGACCTGGAATTTATTAGAAAATCCTGCGAACGAGTAGTTTGGATGGAACATGGCAGAATCCATCTGATTGGTGAATCATCTGAAGTGATCGATGCGTATATTGCAAGTGTTAGACAGCCAGAGGAGCTAGAGGAGCTAGAGGAGCTAGAGGAGGCAGAGGAAGAAATCACTATTGATGAGATTGTGTCAGATCCCATAGCGCCAGAAGAGGCTATTGCGTTAATCCCGTTTGGAGAGGCGTTGATCCAGGCACCAGACGACCCTTTAGGCGTTATTATTCAGCGCGTATTTATTGCAAATCTACAAAAGCAGCTTGTTGACGTAGTTCCTTACGGCAGTGAATTTTTGATTGGAATTGAATACAGGGTTCAAACTTCAATCCAATCTCTAAAATTTGGTTTATACCTTGCAAATGACCAAGACACAATCCTTTTGGAGCCAGCTAGCCACAATTTCTTACCTGTTACCGGAGAAATTTGCGCCATCGGAAGACATTTCATTTATGTGAAAGTACCCGCGCCTTTGCTAAAGCCAGGGATTTACTATATCAATGGGGTGGGAGCGCATGACACTGTTTTTGGACCTTTGCATTGGTTGATTGAAAGACTGCTACAGTTTCGTGTGGTGCTATCTGAAAGCTCTGAAACAGAGTGGTTTGGGCAAGAAGTTGTTCATCCTCATCTGGAGTGGATCTTAGAATCAACAGCCCACCTGCTCCTGTCCGATATGGAAGGTTAGAATCTACTTTAATGCTCTTTAAACATCCACTAGAATAGACACGTGAGGCAGTTTCGGAATAAATGATGTAAGTATGGCGACACAAAGGTTTCTGACCAACAGTCCGGTGGTTCATTTGCCAGAGGTTGCGAGTAGTAACGTTGGTCAGGTGAATTTTTTAAACCGTAACCAGTATGGGATATGGTTTAGCGATCGCTGTAATTATAAATGCAGCTATTGCTGCAATACGGCTTCTCCAAAAGCGCCTAGAAGCGATGTGGAAGCTAACACCCAGGCAATGATCAATGTGTTTAATAAAGTAGAGCCAGGAGTCATTTTGGTATCCGGCGGAGAGCCAACCCTGTGGCAAGACTTTCCACAATTGCTAGAAGCACTTCCTCAACATTATTGGGGGATTCTGACGAATTTGACCACTGTTCCAGAGTGGTTGAATCATCCCAATATCAAGCTCCTCTTACCTGCATTTCACGAAGAATTTGCAAATCGTGAGCGATTTACAAACCACTTGATGCAGTTGAAGGAGATGGGTAAGCGGATGCATATAAAGCTGATTGTTAAACCACAGCGGGAGTACGAGCAGATTGACTTGTGGGAGCAGTGGAACAGTTTGGGGATGCCGACGAGCCTTGTCCCTCTTGAATATACCCATTTCTTTAAGCGAGAATTTTTGGAAGATATCGTCTCTAAGTTCAGGACTTCTAGCCTCTATAATTCTCGATTCTTTAAATTTCCCCGCCCCATTACTAAGCCTTGCATTGCTGGCACCGAGAAATTCTTTCAAATTAACTCTAACGGTCAGTTAGTCCGTTGTTCTTCTGTGTTTGAGGGGCTTGGGGAGAGTGGTCATGGTTCTATCTGGAAGCCTGAGTTTAACCAAGAAGCAAAGTCTTGCTCAACGGATAGTTGCTACTGTGAATGGCATCATTGGGCGCGGTTGACCAATGCTCACGATAATCCTACTTGGAATCACTACATTGAAACAGGAGAATGGAAAATTCCTACAGTAGAAGAGCTTTGCCAGTTTGTTGTGGATATGGATTGGGATGTGGCAGGGCGAAATGTGGAAGGCTCAAAAGAATCTTTATTTGATTTCGGCAGTTTGCCTTACTCTTTACAGATTAAGGCTCAGCTTAAGCAATCTGAGCTGCAAGTTTATCATTTTCGGACTCAATCTGAGTCCTCTACGCAAGCCTTTCAGAAGCTTCAAGAAGAGTCACAAGAGCAATTTCAACAAATTCAATCCCAGCTTCAACAAGCCCAAGTCGATCTTGAAAAGACTCGTACCACGCTTCAGGTCTATCGAAATCGGGTTAAAGCAATGGAAGGTAGTAAGTTTTGGGAGTTGCGTTCTAGGTGGATAAGGCTTAAACAGCAATTAGGTTTTAAGTCTGTGTGAGGGCGAAACCACATGAGTTTCTATGAGGGGGAAATTACAGAACAAGGCTTTGCAAAGCTGACAACCTCCGAAACTGTATCTCGGACAAGTGGAAAACGCTTTATTTTCTTAAAGGAATAAATACTTAACTACAGCCAAAAAGCATCAATTCAAAAAACTTTGAAAGATTTAACTCTCAAATCTCAGTTACGGCAAATATGGATAGACGTGGGTGCACATCACGGGCAATCAACTTTGAATCAAGCTACTTCTGATCTTGCGGTCACGGTCTATGCGTTTGAGCCGAATTTGACGTTAGCAGCAGAATTATCTGGTGTGGCACCTAACTATGTGGTAATCCCAGCGGCGATCGCAAACCAAGACGGGGTGAGTGATTTTTATCTTAATCGAGAAGATGCCGCTAGTTCTTTAAAGCCGTTCAATCCACAGATGATGCAGGAATGGATTGGTGGGGAAAATCTATGCGTTGAAACGACAACTATTGTGCCGACTATTCGCTTAGATACTTTTTTAAATCAAATGCAGATTGATGAAGTTGACTACTTAAAGATTGATGCCCAGGGTTCTGATTTTGATATTGTGCTTTCGCTGGGCGATCGCCTGCGGGATTGCTGCAAGGTTAAATTGGAAGTCGCAATAACTCCGATTCAACTCTACTCTGGAGCCGCAACCAAAGCAGAAGTAATTGGTTATTTTATTCAGCATGATTTTGTTTTAGTTCGTATTGATAAACAGAGTTATGAGCAAGAAGAAAACCTTACTTTTGTTCGCAAAGATCAGCTTCATACAATGCCTGACCTAGAGCAGCATATTCACACGTTAGAGCCTGAGCTATTAATTGCTTTAGCAGAAAAAGTTGCCGAGCATGAGCCGCTTGAATTAGTTCCTGGATGGAAGTTTAATAGTGGCTGGAATAGCCAGGAAGTGACCGTTCAACTGCGAAGAATCGTATGGGATGAAATTAAACGACGTAACCTCAATCTACGCATTTCGTTTACTTGGTATGACGATCTGAAGATTTTTCTACATTTGAGTAATGATCTTAGCAGCCAACTATTTGTGGAGGGACGCTATGACCCCAATGAGTTCTATTTTTTGAATCAGTTGCTTTCGTCTGGAATGACGGTGATTGATATGGGCGCAAATGAGGGTTTATACACGCTGTTTGCGGCAAAACGCATCGGTGATTCAGGCATCGTCTTAGCTTTTGAACCAAGTTTACGGGAGTTCCAGCGTCTACAGGACAACCTGGCTCTCAATCCAGAAATTACCAATATTCAAACGTTTCAAGTTGCATTGTCTAATACTTCAGGCACTCAAGTGTTGAAAGTAGCGGCAGATGACCATTCTGGTCAAAATACATTAGGTGATTTCGCTTATGAGGGAATTGCTTGCTTAAGTTCTGAGACCGTCACAGTCCGGCGGTTAGATGAGGTGCTTGAAGAACTGGCAGTTCAGTCGGTTGATGTGATTAAAATTGATGTGGAAGGAGCAGAGCAGTTAGTGTTTGAAGGAGCTAGAAAAACATTAGAACGCGATCGCCCCCTGATTTTGTTTGAGCTAGTTGACCGGGCGCTGCAAAAGCAGAGCAGTTCTACTAACGAGTTATTGAGTTACTTGCGAGAACTGGGCTACGAAATCTTTTCATGGGGCGAATTTACAGGATTGCCTGTTAAAACGAGTCGAGAAAGTTTTTCCGATGGCAATATGGTTGCGGTTCACCCCAGTAGACGCTGGGCACAACTCAGTCTCGAAAAGCAAACAGAACAAATGCAAATAGAACTGGGTGCAACCCAAGTCGCCTTAGAGCAGTCACGTTATCTTATTCAAGCCAATCAAGCAGAGATCGCACAGCTTTGTGGGCAAATGTTAACGTTGCAAAATGAATTGCAGTTTATTAAGGATCGGTTTGAGGAAACTCAGAGTCGGTTTGAGGAAACTCAGAGTCGGTTTGAGGAAACTCAGAGTCGGTTTGAGGAAACTAAAGTTGAATTGCAACAAAACAAAGAAGCTAAGGAACAGGTTCAGGCGGCGTTAGAAAGTCAGAGAAATCAAATCGCTGCGATGGAGAGTAGCAAGTTTTGGCAAGTGCGAAATCAGTGGGTTGCGTTGAGAAAGCGATTGAGGCTGCCGGGATGAGAGCAAAACGAGCAGAATGAGGATTGATAGAATCAGCGCGATCGCCCTGGGCAGCAACCTAGGCAACTCTCACGAAATTTTAGAAGCGGCGGTTCATCAGCTAGCCAACACGCCAGGAATTTTGGTGAAAGCGAGATCGCACTGGTATCAGACAACAGCGATCGCGCCTTCACCCCAGCCCGATTATCTAAATGGCTGTGCAATTTTGCAAACAAGTCACGTACCGATTGTTTTGTTACACTACTTGCTCGAAATTGAGCACCAGTTTGGCAGAGTTCGGCGGGAGCGTAACGATCCAAGAACTTTGGACTTAGATTTGTTGTTGTTTGATGATATTGTCCTAAATGAGCCTGAGTTACAAATCCCCCATCCTCGAATGATCGAGCGGGCTTTTGTCTTAGTGCCGCTGGCAGAAATCGCCCCTAATTGGGTTGAACCCATTTCAGGAAAAGCGATCGCGGAACTAGCCCAAGCGGTAGACTGTTCAGGAGTCAAAAAACTCGACTAGCGTTTCTTATCCTTCTCATCTTGTGTTTCTTATGCCTTTTGGTCACGAGCCTCCCCAACTGCTAAAACAGCGAATGCTCTACAAAGGGCGAAAATTTTCGTTTGAAGTCAATCGCTTCAAGTTGCCCAATAAAGCAGAAAGCGACTTAGAGTGCATTCGCCATCCGGGAGGAGCTTTAGCCGTTCCCATCACCCCAGATGGAAAATTTGTGTTTGTCCGGCAATATCGTTTTGCTGCCAAGGGACGATTGCTAGAGTTTCCAGCCGGAACGGTTGAACCGAATGAAAGCCCGGAGGAAACCATTCGGCGTGAAATTGAGGAGGAAACAGGCTATCGCGCTCAGCAATGGCAAACGCTCGGCGAATTTTTTGTTGCTCCTGGCTATTCTGATGAAGTGATTTATGCCTTTCTAGCCCAAGAGTTAGAGTTGCTTGAAACTCCGCCTGAGAAGGATGCTGACGAAGATTTGGTCACTGTTTTGATGAGCGCAGATGAAGTTGAAAAAGCAATTTACAGCGGAGATATTGTGGATGCGAAATCTATTGCTAGCTTTTTCTTAGCGCGACCCTTACTTAATTGAACCCTAATAAGCATTGAACCCTAATAAGCTTTTTAGGATTGGCGCGAATTGCACGCGGATTGCAATAGATAGGATTGAGTTTCAAGCAAATTCTGTCTTTCGGTTGCTTCTAGCCGCGCTTCAACCATTTTTAATAGAGACATGGTTAATTTAATTCTTTTTTGGCATCGGCGTGACTTGCGTCATGCAGATAATGTGGGTTTGGCAGAGGCTCGTGAACGTAGCCAGAACGTTGTGGGCGTGTTTTGCATTGACCCTGATATTTTGCACGGGAACGACGTGGCACCCGCGCGCGTAAGCTATATGGTGGGTTGTCTGGCGGCTTTGCAGGAGCAATATGCTAAGGCAGGCAGTCAATTGCTGATTTTGCAGGCAAACCCAGCGCCGGGAATTGTTAATTTAGCGATCGCCCTCAATGCCCAAGCTGTCTTTTGGAACAAAGACGTAGAGCCATATTCTAGAGTGCGCGATCGCACGGTTGCTTCAGCCCTACGGGAGAGCGGTATCGAGGTCGTCACGTTTTGGGATCAGCTTTTGCATGAGCCTAAGGAGTTGACCACTGGAGCCGGTAACCCCTACACCGTGTATGGTCCGTTTTGGCGGAACTGGAGCGCTAGGCAAAAAAGTGAACCTTTAGCGCCATTCCAAGATGCGATGGGCTTGTCGGAAACTGAGCAAGAAACTGCGAAACAGGCAGGAGCGATCGCCCTACCGACCGCCAAAGATTTGGGGTTTGTCTGGACAAATGAATTATTTCTTGAACCGGGTGAAGTTGCGGCGAAGGCAAAACTGGAGGATTTTTGCGATCGCGCCATTTCAGACTATGGCGAGCAGCGGAATTTTCCAGCCCATCCTGGCACTTCTCAACTGAGTGCGGCGCTTAAGTTTGGCGCGATCGGAATTCGTACCCTGTGGGCGGCTACGCTTGAAATTGAGAAATATGCCCGCAGCGATGAAGCCCGTGATAGCATCCGGGTCTGGCGGCAGGAGTTAGCGTGGCGTGAGTTTTATCAACACGCCCTCTATGCGTTTCCCGAATTGGCAGAAGGTCCTTATCGCACGCCATTCAAAGAATTTCCTTGGGAGAATAACGAGGAGCATTTTCAGGCTTGGTGTGAGGGCAGAACGGGCTACCCGATTGTGGATGCGGCGATGCGTCAGATGAATGAAGCGGGGTGGATGCATAATCGCTGTCGGATGATTGTTGCCAGTTTTTTAACCAAAGACCTAATCATCAATTGGCAGCGGGGCGAAAAGTATTTTATGCAGCGGTTGATTGATGGTGATTTATCTGCCAATAATGGCGGCTGGCAGTGGAGCGCTTCTAGCGGCATGGACCCGAAACCGCTCCGAATCTTCAATCCGGCGAGTCAGGCTAAAAAGTTTGATCCTGAAGCAGAATATATTCGCCATTGGCTACCAGAATTGCGGAGTGTGGACACTGCTGATTTGGTCAGCGGCAACCTAAACTCTCGCGATCGCGATCGTGCCCATTACCCCGCCCCTATTGTCGATCACAACCAACAACAGCGACGATTTAAACAGCTTTATCAGCAACAAAAAGCGAGTGCTGAGCCTGTCCCCGCTGCATCCATTGACTGATGACATCGCTCAGATCTACCCTTGGGTAAGGTTGCGGATGAACCCCGCTCGTATTGGGCAGTCTGCAAAGCTGTTGGACTGCGATCTAAGGAAAACGATCCATGAAAACTCCTGCTTCTAGTGAATATCGAACGGTGCTGCCCAAGATAAATTGGCAAAAGTATGAAGAGTTACTGGCAGCAATGGCAAGCGATCGCACTGCCCGATTTACGTTCGATCGCGGTCGCCTAGAAATGATGAATCCTTTAGAAGAACATGAGCGCTGTCATAAGCTGATTGAGTCGTTGCTGTTAGTGATTACCGATGAACTCGACCAGCCGATTACAAGCTACAAAGCACCCACTCTCAAGCGCGAAGACTGGCAAATTGGCACCGAGCCAGACGCAGCCTATTACTTACAAAACTGCGATCGCATGGATGACAAACGCGCGATCGATTTGGCGATCGATCCCCCGCCCGATTTAATTTTAGAAGTAGAGCTTTCTCGCAGTGCTCTGAATAAGTTTGCGATTTATGCCCAACTCGGCATTCCAGAGGTGTGGCGATACATCAGCAAACCGGGTGAGACTTTTCTTAAAGGAAAGTTATTTATTCACTATTTAGTGGGCGATCGCTACATGGAAGAAGATCATGGACTAGCTTTTCCGTTTCTCCCGGCAGGCAGGATTTTGCAGTTTATTGATCAAAGCGATGTCGAGGGCTTACCAAAAGCGCTCCGGGACTTGCGGCTATGGGTTGAAACCCACGCCTAAAGGTTCAGCCTAGAAAAACCAGTAGATTGCTCTATGAATCGGCTTTGGTCAGAAAGGCGGCACATTCTACATGGGCAGTTTGAGGAAAGAAATCGGCGGGTTGCACGCGGGTGAGGGTGTAGACTCCGGCTTCGCAGAGCAGCTTCAGGTCGCGGGCAAGGGTGGCGGGGTTACAACTGACATAGACGATGCGATCGGGGAGGATTTGCAATAGCGCTTCAATCACAGAGCGATCGCAGCCTTTGCGGGGGGGGTCAAGAATCACCACATCGGGCTGCACTTTCAAAGTGGGCAGCAGCTTTTCCACCGTGCCCAACTGAAAGGTGACATTGTGCAGTTCATTGAGGGCAGCATTCATCGCCGCTTGTTCAATCGCTTCTGCCTGCGCTTCCAACCCGATCGCTTGTTTTGCCTGTTTTGCCAACGGCAAAGTGAGCGTGCCCACTCCACAGTAGGCATCCAGCACAATCTCAGTGCCTTGCAGGTTGAGTTCTGCCAAAATTTCCTGCATCAGCGCTTCTGCGTTTTCAGTGTTTACCTGAAAAAAGGTGTCGGGCAAAATTTGAAAGGTCATCCCCGCAAAAATTTCGTGGATGTAGTGCTGTCCAGCGATCGGGTAGGATTCTTTGCCAAAAATTACATTGCTGCGACTGGGGTTAATGTTCAACCCAACTCCGACCAATCCGGGGTAACGCTCCATCCACTCTGCTGCTTGATCTTTCATCCCTTCCAGTTTGCCCTCTTTCACCACCAGCGTTAGCAACATTTCTCCCGTGTGGCGACCAATGCGAAAACTCAAATGGCGCACCTTCCCTTGATGTTTCGCTTCGTCGTAGATGCTCCAACCGCGCGTTTGAATATCCTGCTTCACCTCAGCAAGCAAAGGATTGAGCCGCTGATCTTGAATGGGGCATTGGTTGAGGTTGATCAGCAAATGGCTACCTTTTTGGTAGTACCCGGCTTGCACCTGCCCCGTGGTCGATCGCCGCATGGGATAGGTTGCCTTATTGCGATAGCCAAACGCGCCTGCCACGTGAATCATCGGGTCAATTCGGGGCTGGCTAAATCCGCCAATGCGCTCTAATGCTTGCAGTATTTGATTGCGCTTCGCCGCTGTTTGATAGTCATATTCCACGTGCTGCCACAGACAGCCGCCACATTTATCTGCCACGATGCAACCCGGACGAATGCGATGGGGTGAGGGTTCCAATAGGTCGTGCAGTTTGCCGTTAGCATATTGAGGTTTGACCCGCACCAGCCGCACGATCGCGCGATCGCCTGTCACCGTGTCGGGCACAAACACCACCCGCTGATCAACCCGCCCCACGCCATCACCACTGTCGCTGAGGTCGGAAATGACCACCTCAACCAATTCGCCCTGCTGCCAGCGTAGATCTTCTAATGGGGCGGAATCAATGAGATCGGAAGTGTCTGTCATGGCAAAAGGTGGGGGTAAATGCGCGATCGCGTAAATAAAGCAGTGGAAACTGGAAAGCGAACCGCAAATTTAGCCTAAACTGCAAACGAACATCCTAACATCTCTCGTAAATTTTCACCAATACGCGATGGGCAGATCACCGCGCCGTAATTTTTACTATTTCCCAGTTAATTATGCTAGCTTTTAAGATAATGAAAAGATTATGAAAAAACTCTAGAGGCGAAGAGATGAACAATAGGCTTAGCCGGGTTTGGCAATTCATCATCCCACCCAGTTCTGGCACCCTATTGTCGGGGTTGTTGCTCGGGCTTTGGCTAGGCGGATGTACTCCCCCCTCTGTGCCCCCTCAACAAAACGCAACCGCTAATTCACCTACTACGAGTCCGCAGAGTCAGAAAAAGGTGATTTTGACGACATTTACGGTATTGGCAGATATGGCGAAAAATGTGGCGGGAGACAAAGCGATCGTCGAATCTATCACCAAACCTGGCGCAGAAATTCATGGCTATGAAGTTACGCCGAGCGACTTAGAACGGGGTCAAAAAGCTAATTTGATTTTGGAAAATGGCTTGGGCTTGGAGCGCTGGGCAACCCGGTTTTACAATAGCTTGCCTAAAGTTCCTCACATCACCTTGAGCGATGGCTTTCAACCCGTCAATATTGCCGAAGACTCCTACCAAGGCAAGCCGAATCCCCATGCCTGGATGTCGCCTCAAAATGCGTTGATCTACACGGATAATATTCGTAAGGCGCTAGGGAATCTTGATCCGGCGAATGCGGCAACCTATGATGCGAATGCCAAAGCCTACCGTCAGCAGATTCGGGCGATCGATACCCAACTGAAACAAGCGATCGCCGCTGTTCCCGCCGACAAGCGCTATATCGTCAGTTGTGAAGGCGCATTCTCCTACATTGCCCGCGATTATGGCTTAAAGGAAGTTTACATTTGGGCGGTCAACGCCGAGCAGCAAGCCACGCCCAAACAAGTGGAACGAGTGATTAATACGGTCAAAGCGAACCAGATTCCGGCGGTATTTTGTGAAAGCACAGTCAGCAACGAGGCGCAGCTTCAAGTGGCGAAGGAAAGCGGCGCAAAGTTTGCGGGCGTGTTTTATGTCGATTCCCTATCTCCTCCTGATGGTTCAGCGCCAACCTATCTGAAGCTACTGGAGTATAACGTCAACACTTTGATAAAAGGACTACAAGGCAAGTAGAGGAACCCTATGAAACAAATCAGCATTGATATTGAAAATGTGACGGTTGCCTACCACGGCAAAGTGGCACTGCACAGCGCCTCGCTGCAACTGAAAGCCGGAACCATTTGTGGCTTGGTGGGGATGAATGGTGCCGGAAAATCGACTTTGTTCAAAGCAATCATGGGGTTTGTCAAGCCCGTCACCGGACAAATTTTGATCAATGGATTGCCAATTCATCGGGTGCAGAAAAGTAGTCTGGTGGCGTATGTGCCTCAGTCAGAGGAGGTGGATTGGAACTTTCCGGTGAGTGTTCATGATGTGGTGATGATGGGACGCTATGGCTATATGAACCTGCTGCGAATTCCCCGATCACCCGACAAACAAGCCGTCCGCGAAAGCCTGGAACGAGTGGAAATGTGGCAAATGCGCGATCGCCAAATTGGTGAGCTATCCGGTGGGCAAAAGAAACGCACCTTTTTTGCGCGGGCATTGGCACAACAGGGCACAGTCTTGCTATTGGATGAACCCTTTGCAGGAGTCGATATCAAAACCGAGAAAATGATGATTAATCTGTTGATTGCTCTGCGGCAAGCGGGTCACACTATTTTGATCTCAACCCATGACCTTGCATCTGTCACGACATTTTGTGATCAGGTGGTGCTGATTAATCGCAGCATTCTGGCATACGGCGATACTTCTGAGGTCTTTACTGAGGAAAATCTTTCGCGCACCTTTGGCGGTTCGGTTGGCGATTTCTCATCTGCCAAACGTCGATTCGCTCCAGTCAATCAGGAGGAACCGTAATGGACTTGATTCAATGGTTTGCTGCACCGTTGCAGCATGAGTTTATGGTGAAGGCGATTTTGGTCAGCGCACTGGTGGGGTTAGTCTGCTCAGCGCTCTCGTGCTATATGACATTGAAAGGGTGGGCGCTGATGGGTGATGCTGTCTCCCATGCGGTGCTGCCGGGGGTGGTGATCGCCTATGTGTTGAACATTCCCTTTGCGATCGGTGCGTTTGTGTTTGGGGTGGGTTCTGTGATGGCGATCGGGTTTATCAAATCCAAAACTCGCGTCAAAGAAGATACGGTGATTGGCTTAGTTTTTACTGGATTTTTTGCG